>NZ_JBSXON010000077.1:0-163297 GCF_056859475.1 Halopseudomonas sp. L-58 | reverse complement strand
CAGCGACTGCTCGAACCCATCGGATATATACCGCCGGCAGAGGCTGAGGCAAACTACTATCGGCAACTAGCCAGTCAGGCTTCCAAGGTGGCGGCTTGACTTAAACCAAACAGCCTCCGCGAAACCCGGGGCGGTTCAAAGTGCGCCAGACCAGCATCGGTAATGGCGGCGCGGCGGCGCAAACCACCTTCAACTGGCTCTGCAAAAAGGTCGTCTTTGGACGCTTGGGCGGTTTCGTCGTAGAGATAGAGTGGGAAGCATTGCGTACCTCCATCTGTCTGTAGCTCTGGCGGGCAATTCACCATCAACGCAAGTTGGCCAACCTCGGCGGGGCGTTGCTTAACCATGATGAGCAGATTTTCTGCCTTGGCATCCGGGAAGATTCGCGGCATCTGACCAACACGGTGGACTACGTTCGAATCATAAGTGAAGGCTTGCTTTGTAAATGGCCGGTAGACCATGGTTCCAATACAATCTGGACGAAGCCTAAGCGGGGCGCCATCAGCGGCATTAGCAAATAAACTGCTAGTCCAACTAATGCGTGTCGCATCGCTGGATAACAGTGGCCTTACCTGGTCGATTCGCTCCTTTTTCGATCCTTGGAGTGATGCCGCACCAACGCGCTGAATCTCTGCGTTATAGAAATCCAGCATTGATACGACGTTGAGCTTCACCTTCGACACACTGGAGTTGATGACCCAGGCATCGCGTCCGGTCTCTAGCCCTCTGGAGTAGTTTTCAAAAAGCACTTCAGAACCTGTGTCGTCCTTGGCCCCCAGGACGATAAACTGACCAAAGCTATCATCACGCTGCTTTAACCAGTCACCATGCTCGTCCGGGATTACATGCTGCCAGCTTGGTATTCCGGCTACGCTGGCATAGCTGACGATCTTCTCCAGCTTTTCTTCGCGGCTGAGATAGTCGCCAATATCATGGAAGTGGATCTGCCCATGAGCCTTCGCTTCTGGGTTCTTTACCAACAGCGAGATAGCAATCGGGGCCCGGCTGCCGCTGCCGAAAATCTTGCCACCTTCCTTCCGAGAGGTTTCGCCGCTGGTACGTTGGTTGCCACGCAGATGGAACACATACAGGCTGGAGAATTCGTCTACCAGGCACTTTCGAAGACCGTCAGCAGTATTGGCCTCTACAAAACCAGCGTTGGTCACGAACCCGATGATGCCGGCATTACCAATACGATCACTGGCCCAGCGAATTGAGCGAATGTAGCTGTCATAGAGTGCGTTCTTATTGTTCGCGTCTGAACGAGCGGCATAGGTTGTTCGGATGCGTTCATCAAGGCTGGGGTAAGGCACATTCGCGTTGTTGGCATTGGCATCCCCTTGCCCCACAGAATAAGGGGGGTTCCCCACTATCACCCGAATATCCAACGCCTTCTGACGCTTGCGCCGGGCACTGTTGTCCTCCAGCAGCGCATCCACCAAATCGTCCTTCTCGTACATCTGGAAGGTGTCAGTCAGACAGATGCCTTCAAACGGCGTGTACTCGTCGATCACTTCGCCGTGGTAGGCCGCCTCGATGTTGATCGCTGCAATGTAGTAAGCCAGCAGCACCAGCTCGTTGGCGTGGATTTCGTGCTTGTACTTGTGTGGCAGCTCCGCCGGTTTGATCAGGCCCGACTGAATCAGGCGGGTGATAAAGGTGCCAGTGCCGGTGAAGGGGTCGATGATATGGACACCCTTGCTGCCCAGGGTCTGGCCGAACTCCTGCTGTAGCAGGTCGTTGACGCTGTGGAGGATGAAGTCCACCACCTCGACCGGGGTGTAAACGATGCCCAGCCGCTCGGTCATCTTCGGGAAGGCATTGCGGAAGAACTTGTCGTACAGCTCGACGATGATCTTCTGCTTGCCCTGGGCGCTGGTGATGCCGGCAGCCCGTTGGCGGACGCTGGCGTAGAACTTCTCCAGGGTGTCGGCTTCCTTGGCCAGGTGATGCTCGTGAAGCGCGTCCAGCACGCCTTGCATGGCCTTGGACATGGGGTTGTGGCTGGCGAAGCTGTATTCCTCGAACAGCGCGTCGAACACCGGCTTGGTTACCAGGTGCTGGGCGAGCATTTCGACAATCTCGCCATCGCTGATGCTGTCGTTGAGGTCGTCGCGCAGCTCGGCGGCGAAGGCGTTAAAGGCAGCCTGCTCCTGCGTGTTAGTCGGGTTCTCCAGAATGCCCTGAATGCGGTCGATGTGGGTGCGGGCGATCTTGGCAATGTCGTTGGCCCAGTCTTCCCAGTGATGGCGGTTGCCGCACTTCTCAACGATCTTGGCGTAGATGGCCTTTTCGATTTCACCCACTTCGTAGGTCAGCTCGGCCTGCTGGGTGAGCTGGCCTTCAGCATCGTGCTTGCTGCGTTTTTCGCCGATGCCGTACTGACCTTTGCCGGCCTTGCCGTTGCTGGTTCCGCTGGACTTCTTGGCCTTCTTGTCCACCTTATCGGTGATGGCGATGACTTCCATCTTGCGCGGGTCGGAGCCGATCAGATCGAGCTTGTTGACCATGGCGTCAAAGCTGTCGTCATGCGAGCGCAGCGCCTGGAGCACCTGCCAGACCACCTTGTAGGTCTGGTTATCGTTGAGCGCTTCGTGAGGCTCCATGCCTGCCGGGATGACCACAGGTAGTACGACATAGCCACGCTTCTTGCCGGGTGCGTTGCGCATCACCCGGCCAACGGATTGCACTACGTCCACCTGGGAGTTGCGCGGGGTGAGGAACAGCACGGCATCCAGTGCCGGAACGTCCACGCCCTCGGACAGGCAACGGACGTTGCTGAGGATGCGACAGGTATTGGCGGGCGGCTCATCCTTCAGCCACTTGAGTTTGGCTTCCTTCTGGCTGGCATTCATGCCGCCGTCAACGTGCTCGGCCTCGCAAATCAGGCGCGAGGCTTCGTCGATGCTCTCGGATTCCTGATAGGCCTCGACCACCGACTGGAACATGCTGGCGATGTTGATGGAGCTGACCTTGTGCTTGGTACCTTTGTAGTTGGGTGAAATGACCTGGCAGAAGGCCACGGCACGCTTCATAGGCTCGTCATCACCTATCAGCTGCTCATGCAGGCCCTGTTTGGCCAACGCCTTCCAGCAGCCGACGATCTTGGCCGCGTCATCCACTTTGAGCTGGTTGTTCTCGTCCTTCAGCATGTCCTGAAGGCGACGGCTGATGGTGCTTTCCTCGACGGTGAGTACCAGCACCTTGTAATCGGTGAGCAAGCCGCGCTGAACGGCCTCGGAAAAGTTGATGACGAACAGCTCTTTGCCGTACAGCGCCTCATCATCCATCGAGCACAGGGTGACTTCGCCGGATTCAGCCTTGACCTTGGCGCTGTCACCGTAGATGCGTGGCGTAGCGGTCATGTACAGGCGTTTGGCCGCGCGGATGTAGTCGCCATCATGAACGCGCACGAAGTTGCTTTCGTCATCGTCGCCAAAGGTGGCGCCGGTAGTGCGGTGCGCTTCGTCGCAGATCACCAGATCAAAAGCGGGCAGGCCATGGTCTGCCTGGGCACGGCTGATCACGTCGATGGAGTGATAGGTGGAGAACACCACGCTCATGTGCTCGGCATCGTGGCGCTTGAGCATTTCCACCGCGAGGCGATCCGCCTTGGTGGTGGCCGGATAACGCAGCTCGTGAGTGAACACCTGAACCGCGTCATCCTCTGCCTTGCGCTTCTTGCCTACGTCGCTGTCGGAGCAGACGGCAAAGCTGTGGAGCGGCGTTGCGCTTTCCTGCGTCCACTCGGTAAGGGTCTGCGACAGCAGCGACAGGCTGGGCACCAAGAACAGTACGCGCTTGCCCTTGCCAGCCAGCTGCTCAGCGATCTTCAGGCTGGTGAAGGTCTTGCCAGTGCCACAAGCCATAATCAGCTTGCCACGCTCGGCGTCCTTGAGGCCGGCCGCCACGGCGTTCAATGCCGTCTGTTGGTGATCGCGCAGTTGCTTGCGCGCCTTAAGCACCACCGTCTGGTTGGATTGGTATTTGGCCCAGTCGATCTGGCTGTCTTCCAAAGCTTGCAGGTCGATCTTGCTGACCGGCGGCTGCTGGCCCTGCAAGGCGTCCTCGGCGTGCTCACTCCAGTTGTTGGTGGTGGTCACGATGACGCGGTGCGAGAACGGCGCCTTGCCCGAGGCAGTGAAGAAACTGTCGATGTCCTTTTTCTGGACTTTGTAGTCCTCGGCGTACAGCTTGCACTGAATCGCGTGGTACTCGCCGGTGCCCTGGGTGCGCGCCACCAGGTCGATACCTGCGTCCTTGCCGCTGAGGCCCTGCTCCTTGGCCCACTCTGCGTACATCCACACCTTGTCGTACAGATCACGGTAGGTGGCCTCATTGCGCAGGTAGGCGCAGATCAGCTCCTCGAAGTAGGTGCCTTTTTCGCGTTCAGTGACTGAGGCGGAACGAAAGTTATCGAGCAGAGCGGAGAGGGTGGACATTGCGAATTCCTTTTGATTACAGCTAGCGCAGATCTCAGGCGCTAAACTTTCTCAGTCTATCAATAGCCGCCTTAGCGAGCATCCAAAAGAAAACCCCAATAGATACGAGATCTAATGGGGTTTTCTCTGAGACCATTAGCTTTGGCCGAGCCACTTAACTTTGACCGTGTGGACAAATAACTTTGCCCACCTACAGCCTGATCAGACGTCCAGGTTGGACACCGCCAGAGCATTGGACTCGATAAATTCGCGGCGCGGTTCCACGTGGTCACCCATCAGCGTGTTGAAGATCTGGTCCGCAGCGATAGCGTCTTCAATATTCACCCGCAGCATACGGCGACTTTCCGGATCCATGGTGGTTTCCCACAGCTGCTCCGGATTCATCTCGCCCAGCCCCTTGTAACGCTGGATAGTATGACGGCGTGCGGTTTCGTTCATCATCCATTCAAGGGCTTCCTTGAAGTTGCTGATCGGCTTCTTGCGCTCGCCGCGCTGCATATAGGCGCCGGGCTCCAGCAGGGTCTGCAGCTTCTCACCCAGCTCGGCCATGGTGCGATAGTCATTGCTGGCGAACAGGTCACGATTGAAGGTGACATAGTTCGACAAACCGTGGGTAATGGACTCGACCTCCGGTAGCCAGAGATGCCGTTCCGGGTCTTCCCGAAGGCTGACACGGAACTCCTGACCGGATCGCTGCGTGGGTGCGACGCGCTCTGCAAACCCTTTAATCCAGGTCTCCATAAAGGCCTTATCGGCCAGGTTCTCCACACTCAGGCGGGGCAGATAGATGAAGTGCTCCATCAACTCCTGCGGATACAGGCGAGCCAGGCGCTTGAGCGTTTTCATCACGCTGCGGAATTCCTGTACCAGACGCTCCAGTGCCTGACCGGTGATCCCCGGCGCGCCTTCGGTAACGTACAGATAGGAATCTTCAAGGGCTGACTGTGTCAGGTACTCTTCGAGTGCCTCGTCGTCCTTCAGGTACTGTTCCTGCTTGCCCTTCTTGATCTTGTAGAGCGGCGGCTGGGCAATGTAGATGTAGCCGTTTTCGATCAGCTCTGGCATTTGACGGAAGAAGAACGTCAGCAGCAGAGTACGAATGTGCGAGCCGTCGACGTCAGCATCGGTCATGATGATGATGTTGTGGTAACGCAGCTTTTGGATGTTGAACTCTTCGCGGCCAATACCACAACCCAATGCGGTAATCAGCGTGCCCACCTCGGCAGAGGAGAGCATCTTGTCAAAACGTGCCTTCTCGACGTTGAGGATCTTACCCTTCAGCGGCAGGATGGCCTGGGTCCGGCGGTTACGGCCCTGCTTGGCAGAGCCGCCCGCGGAGTCACCTTCCACAATGTAGAGTTCAGACAGTGCCGGATCCTTCTCCTGGCAATCTGCCAGTTTGCCCGGCAGGCCGGCGATATCCAGTGCGCCTTTGCGGCGGGTCATTTCACGGGCCTTGCGGGCGGCTTCGCGTGCCCGGGCGGCATCAATCATCTTACCCACTACGGCCTTGGCCTCACCGGGCTTCTCCAGCAGGTAGTCGGCAAAGAATTTGTTCATTTCCTGCTCGACGGCGGTCTTCACTTCGGATGACACCAGCTTGTCCTTGGTCTGGGACGAGAACTTGGGATCCGGCACCTTGACCGAAATGATGGCCGTCAAACCTTCACGGGCATCGTCACCAGAGGTATTGACCTTAAGCTTTTTCAGCAAGCCTTCCTGTTCGATATAGCTGTTCAGGCTGCGGGTGAGAGCGCTGCGGAAGCCGGCGAGGTGCGTACCACCATCGCGCTGGGGAATGTTGTTGGTGAAGCAGAGAATGCTCTCGTTAAAGCTGTCATTCCACTGCATCGCCACTTCAACGCCGATGCCGTCTTCACGCTGAAGATTGAAGTGGAACACCGAGTTGATGGTGCTCTTGTTCTGGTTCAGGTACTCGACGAATGCGCGCAGGCCGCCTTCGTAGCGGAACAGTTCGTGCTTGCCAGTGCGCTCGTCTCGCAGGTTGATACCCACCCCGGAGTTCAGGAAAGACAGTTCGCGCAGGCGTTTGGCGAGGATATCCCAGCTGAATGAGATGCTGCTAAAGGTCTCGGCCGAGGGTTTGAAATGAATCTGGGTACCCGTGCTATCGGTGTCACCAACTGCCGCCAGAGGGGCTTGCGGCACACCATGGACGTAGGTCTGCTCCCAGACCTTGCCTTCGCGGCGAATGGTCAACACCAGCTTCTCCGAGAGGGCGTTTACCACCGATACACCCACACCGTGCAGACCGCCGGAGACCTTGTAGCTGTTATCGTCGAACTTACCGCCGGCGTGCAGAACAGTCATGATGACCTCTGCAGCGGACACCCCTTCCTCGTGTGCATCGACCGGGATACCGCGGCCGTTGTCACGGACACTGATCGACTCGTCGGTATGGATGGTGATGTCGATATCACTGCAGTAGCCAGCCAGGGCTTCATCGATCGAGTTATCGACGACTTCAAAGACCATGTGGTGAAGGCCGGTGCCGTCATCGGTGTCACCGATGTACATACCGGGACGCTTACGCACCGCATCAAGGCCCTTCAGAACCTTAATACTCGATGAATCATAGGCTTTGTTATCGGTCATCTTAAGTCACTCCAGACTTCATTCGGTCTGCACAATGTGCCCATGTTCCACGTGGAACATGGATAAGGGTGTGTCTGCTTGCCAGCATTCACTCAACGAATCCGCATCGACGCAGCTGATAAACACCTGACAATCGAGCGACTCGAGCAAGCGGCACAGCGCTTGCCGATGGTGACGATCCAGCTCAGAGGGGAGGTCGTCGACCAGGAATACACAATCTCGCTGCCTTTCCATCAGACCTAGCAGCCGCCCTTGCGCGATCTTCATCGCACAGACGACCAGCTTTTGCTGACCTCTGGACAACACTTCGGCGGCGTTCATCCCGTTGACCCGCAGTCGCAGGTCAGCGCGCTGTGGGCCAGCCTGGGTATGCCCGAGTGCCATATCACGATCGAACTGCGACTCCAGCACCTCAGCCAGACCGCGCTCGCGATCCCAACCGCGAAAATAGCTAAGCGTTAGCCCATCTATCTGCAGCAGCTCCGCGAGTACGCCTTCGAACACCGGCTTCAGCTGTTGCAGATACGCCTGTCGGAAGCCGTCAATCTGCTCGCCAGAAGCGACCAGCTCGGCCTCCCAGGGGGCTAGCAGCGAACGTTCGATTCTACCACGTCGCAGCAGCGAATTCCGTTGTTTGAGGCTCTTTTGCAGTCGTTGCCACGCCGGGAGAAAACGATGTTCCACGTGGAACACACCCCAATCCAGATACTGCCGACGTTGTTTGGGAGCGCCCTCAAGCAAGCGAAAACTGTCCGGGTTGATCAACTGCAATGGCAGGACTTCGGCGAGCTCGGCGGTACTACGTGCGTTCTGGCCATTGATACGAATGTCGTAGTCGGCCTGCCGACTGCGAGTAATACCAATCTTGCTGGAGTTGCCACCCGACAAAAAAACCTCGCCAAAGACAGTACAGCTATCCTGCTGGTACTGAATAACGGGCTGCAATCGGGTACTGCGGAAGGATCGGGCGAGGCCAAGAATATGAATGGCCTCAAGCAAGCTGGTCTTGCCACTGCCGTTCGGACCGGAAACGAGGTTGATACGAGGAGAGGGGAGAAGGGTCACCGAGTGCAGATTACGCACCGCGGTGACCGTCAAACGAGATAGCGGCATTGCGCGTCAGAGACGCATCGGCATGACGACGTAAAGGCTTTCGTCAGATTCGGCTTCCTGGATCAGTGCACTGCTGTTGGCATCAGACAACACCAGCTTGGCCTGCTCATGGCCGAGCACGTTCATCACATCCAGCAGGTAACTGACATTGAAGCCGATCTCCAACGGCGCACCGCTGTAATCAACCATTACTTCTTCTTCAGCTTCTTCCTGCTCGGGGTTGTTGGCCTGAATCTTGAGCTGGCCCGACTCCAGCGTCAGACGAATACCACGATACTTTTCATTGGACAGAATCGCCGTACGGCTGAATGCATCGCGCAAGCTATGCCGATCGGCCACGACAATCTTGTCGCCGCCCCGCGGCAGCACACGCTCGTAATCCGGGAACTTGCCATCGACCAGCTTGGAGGTGAAAGTGAAGTCGCCGGTGGTGGCGCGAATGTGGTGTGTACCCAGTACGACATTGACCAGGTCATCCGCTTCGCCGAGAAGACGGGCCAGTTCAAGAACGCCCTTACGCGGCACGATCAGCTGATAGCGTTCCTGATAGTCGATGTTCGCATCAACGGTGCACATCGCCATGCGATGACCGTCGGTTGCTACCGCACGCAGCTGGCCCTGATTGATCTCCAGCAGCAGACCGTTCAGATAGTAGCGCACGTCCTGCTGAGCCATGGCAAAGCTGGTGCGCTCAATCAGGCGCCGCAGCTTGCCCTGACTGACGGCGAAACTCATGGCACCCGGGCCGTCTTCAACATTGGGGAAATCGTTTGCCGGCAGGGTCGCCAGGGTAAACCGACTGCGCCCGGCCTTGATCAGTGCCTTGCCGTCTTCGACCTTGAAGTTCAGCGTGGCATCGTCCGGCAACGATTTACAGATATCCATCAGCTTGCGGGCAGGAACGGTTATCTCGCCGTCCTCGCAGGCTTCAACCAACGCGATACGGCCAACCAGCTCGACTTCCAGGTCGGTACCGGTCAGTGACAGGGTGTTGCCGTCGACCACGAGCAGGACGTTGGACAGAACCGGCAGGGTCTGGCGACGTTCCACAACGCCCGCAACCAGTTGCAGGGGCTTCAACAGAGCTTCTCGCTGAATGGTGAATTGCATTGTCTTCCTTCGACCTCGTGCTGGTTGGCAGTGATGTGGGCTGACGGGCTCAGGTCGTCAGCGTCCTCAACAGATTCTTGTAGTCCTCGCGGATATCCGCATCAGTCTCGCGCAACTCGGCAATCTTGCGCGTGGCATGCAATACCGTTGTGTGATCCCGTCCACCAAACGCATCGCCAATCTCAGGAAGGCTGTGGTTGGTCAACTCCTTGGCCAGGGCCATGGCAACCTGACGGGGCCGTGCAACGGAGCGGGAGCGACGTTTGGACAGGACGTCGGCTACCTTGATCTTGTAGTACTCGGCGACGGTGCGCTGAATATTATCGATACTCACCAACTTGTCCTGCAAGGCGAGCAGGTCCTTGAGCGACTCACGAATCAGCTCAATGGTGATGTCGCGTCCCATAAAATGCGCACTGGCGATGACCCGCTTGAGTGCACCTTCCAGTTCGCGGACGTTGGAGCGAATACGCTGGGCAATAAAGAAAGCCGCATCGTGAGGCAGATCAACCCGGGACTGCTCGGCCTTCTTCATCAGAATGGCAACGCGGGTTTCCAGCTCGGGCGGCTCGACAGCGACGGTCAGGCCCCAACCAAAACGAGACTTGAGCCGCTCTTCCAGGCCGTCAATTTCCTTGGGGTACCGGTCACTGGTGAGAATGACCTGCTGCCCGCCTTCAAGCAGCGCGTTGAAGGTGTGGAAGAACTCTTCCTGCGAGCGCTCTTTCTTGGCAAAGAACTGAATATCGTCAATCAACAGCGCATCGACCGAACGGTAATAACGCTTGAAGTCGTTGATGGCGTTCATTTGCAGCGCCTTGACCATATCGGCGACGAAACGCTCGGAATGCAGATACACGATCCGGGCAGCCGGATTCTTCTTCAGCAGATGGTTACCAACCGCGTGCATCAAGTGGGTCTTGCCCAGGCCAACGCCCCCATAAAGGAACAGCGGGTTATAGCCATGCTTGGGATTGTCCGCAACCTGCCAGGCTGCAGCGCGGGCCAACTGGTTGGACTTGCCCTCGACGAAGTTCTCGAAGGTAAAACTGCGGTTAAGCAGACTGGTGTGCTTGATCAGGGTCGGCGGCGCCTGCGGCTGATCTGCAGAATTACCGGCCAGTTCAGCGGCTGCCTCGGCAGTACCGCTGTGATCAACCAGCGGTTGCGGCTGAGACTCGACCACCACCGGCGTAACCGGAGCAGCTACCGGAATCGGTGCAGGGGCAGCTGTCGCTGACTGCAGCGGTCGCGGCGCAGGCGCGGAGACCGGCGCGGCAGCAGTACGACGACTGCCAATCAGCAGCGACACCATCGGCGCCTGCCCCTGAGACAGATCGTCCATCAACTCCTGGATGCGATTGAGGTACTTGTCATTGACCCAGTCCAGCACGAACCGGTTGGGTGCATACAGACGGATCTCCGCCTGGTCGCCATCGACCTGCAACGGACGAATCCAGGTATTGAACTGTTGGGATGGTAGCTCATCACGCAAAAAATCGATGCATTGCTGCCAAAGTGCAACAGACACTGAATTCCCCCGGGACCACTGATGCCAGCGGCTGTTATTGAGTACAAAAAAGAGACTTCAGACCGCACTGAAAAGCGGTACTGACAGAGCGCTCTATTCTATCTGCTCCCCCCCTACTTATCCACACGCGTGACCGAAGCCGGGCTAAAAAAGTATCGCCAACGCCGACCCTCGACGTGCAGCAGAAACGATGAAAAAACGGTAACACCCGCGAAATCAGGGCGCCGTAGAAGCTGTGGACAAGGCAGCCTCAACATTGTTGGCAACAGAGCACGATCAATGGGGATAACTCCACCTGTGGATATCCCGCCCGGTTATCCACAGGTGGAGCACAGGAGTCAGATAGGTCAGGCAACCGGATGTCAACAGCCTTATGCTTAGGGCAACCCGTTGAGCTATATGGGAAAATTCAGGTTACCCACAGAAATGTGGTCGCCTATACATAGCTATATCTTTAATCTCTTAAACAATCTCTTTTCTTATATTTTTATCTATTCACGGGACGTTGAAAGGAAATTGACCACGGCACACTTTTTCTCTAGAATCACCGGTCCCTCGGAGGGGCACTTTGCTCTGATGTAACTTACTCAGGTATCTGAAGATGAAAAGAACGTTCCAACCCAGCGTACTGAAGCGCAAGCGCAACCACGGTTTCCGTGCTCGTATGGCTACCAAGAACGGCCGCGCTGTTCTGGCTCGCCGTCGTGCCAAAGGCCGTGCACGCCTGTCAGCCTAAGACCCGGTTTCCAGGTGGATCTCGGATTCGGCCCTGAATACAGGTTACTTAAACCTGGCCAGTTCAAAACCGTATTCGATGGAGCCACCTGCAAGGCCTCAGGACCCAGTCTGCTGCTGCTGGCCAGAGAAAACTCTCTGAGCCACGCGCGACTGGGTCTGGTCATTGCCAAGAAAAATGTCCGGCATGCGGTAGACCGCAACAAGGTCAAACGCATTGCTCGTGAATCGTTCAGACAGCATCGCGCTGAACTGGGCAATCTGGACATTGTCGTACTCGCCCGCAAGGGAGTAGGCGACCTGGACAATGCTGCGTTACATGCTCTGTATCAGGGCATGTGGCGCAGGCTGATCAAATCTGCTGCCAAAAACCGCTCACGTGACCCTGGACCCTCGTCATCCAATGCGTAGCATCGCGTTAGGGCTGATCAAGGTTTACCGCTACGCTATCAGTCCCCTGATGGCCAGTCACTGCCGTTTCTATCCCTCCTGTTCCTGCTACGCCCAGGAAGCCATCGAACAGCATGGTCTTCTCAAGGGAGGCTTGCTCAGTGCGCGCCGCCTCGGACGTTGCCACCCATGGAATCCCGGTGGGTATGATCCGGTACCCCCAGCTTCTGCCAACCGACCGAACCGAATGGCCAACAAACCATGAACCTCCAACGAAATATCCTCATTGGTGCACTGCTGGTTATCACCTATCTGATGGTGGTGCAGTGGAACAAGGATTTTGTCCAGCAGGATCTTGCGCCCGCAGCCCAGACGCAAGTAACCCCCCAGGACAGCAGTGACCTGCCCGGCGATCCTGGCGCCGTTGCCGATCCGCTGAACAGCGACGTTCCCGCGGCGATCAGTGCCGACGGTGAGGCACTGACGCCGGCCCAGGTGACGACTCCTTCGGCTGACGGTCAGCTGGTTCAGGTGAAAACCGACACCCTGGAACTGAGCATCAACCCGGTTGGTGGTGACATCGTTTCACTCACCCTGCCTCAGTATCCGACTCGCAAGGATCGTCCGGATCTGCCGTTCCAGCTGCTGGAACAATCGGGTAACCGTACCTACATTGCTCAAAGTGGTCTGACAGGGCAACAGGGCCCGGACAAGTCCACCGGCCGTGCACGCTACAGTGTCGAGCAGAACAGCTACACCCTGGCAGACGGCCAGGAGCAGCTGGTTGTTGACCTGAAATCCAGCAGCGACGGCGTGGATTTCACCAAGCGCTTCACCTTCACCCGTGGCAGCTATCTGGTCGACGTCAGCTACCTGATCGACAACCAGAGCGCGCAGCCCTGGAGCGGCAGCCTGTTTGGTCAGATCAAGCGCGATGGCAGTGGTGATCCGTCCAGCTCTACCGCAACCGGTATGGCCACCTTCCTCGGTGCCGCCTACTGGAGTGCCGATAACTCCTACACCAAGTTGAGTCTGTCCGACCTGGACGACAAGCAGCTGAGCGAGAGCTTGTCCGGTGGCTGGGTTGCCTGGCTGCAACACTACTTTGTCAGCGCCTGGGTTCCGAATGCCGAAACCAAGCACACCTACCGCACCCTGAAGGACCGCGGTGGCAACTACATCGTCGGCTTCACCAGCCCGTCGGTTCAGGTTGCAGCTGGTGAACAGCAGACCATTTCTGCCAGCTTCTACGCCGGCCCGAAAATTCAGGACGACCTGAAAGCCATTTCTCCCGGTCTGGAATTGACGGTCGACTACGGCTTCCTCTGGTGGATCGCCCAGCCGCTGTTCTGGGTTCTGAGCCTGATCCACGGCTTCGTCGGCAACTGGGGCTGGAGCATCATCCTGCTGACCTGCCTGATCAAGCTGATCTTCTTCCCGCTGTCTGCAACCAGCTATCGCTCCATGGCCAACATGCGCCGCGTTGCACCCAAGCTGCAGGCGCTGCGTGAGCAGTATGGCGATGACCGTCAGAAAATGTCCCAGGGTATGATGGAGCTGTACAAGAAGGAGAAGATCAACCCGCTGGGTGGCTGTCTGCCGATTCTGGTGCAGATGCCGGTCTTCATCGCCCTGTACTGGGTACTGATGGAAAGCGTCGAGATCCGTCAGGCTGAATGGCTGGGCTGGATCACCGACCTGTCGCTGAAAGACCCATACTTCATCCTGCCGATCATCATGGGCGCGACCATGTTCCTGCAACAGCAGCTGAACCCGACGCCGCCGGATCCGATGCAGGCCAAGGTAATGAAGATGCTGCCGATTGTCTTCACCTTCTTCTTCCTGTGGTTCCCGGCAGGTCTGGTGCTGTACTGGGTAGTCAACAACTGTCTGTCGATCGCACAACAGTGGTACATTACCCGCCAGATCGAAAAGGGCGCTGCGAGCAAGGACTAAGGTTCGGCACACCGCCAGTCAAACGCCCCGTTTTCGGGGCGTTTTGCTATCCACTGAAAACACCGGAGCCGCCATGAGCAAGCCTTATCATGCCGATACCATTGCCGCGCTGGCGACTGCCCCCGGCCAAGGCGGCGTCGGTATCATCCGGGTCTCCGGTCCCGGAGCCCGAGACATTGCCCAGCGCATCGCCCGCCGCGAGCTGCAACCGCGCTATGCCCACTATGGCCCGTTCTGGTCAGGTGAGCAGACACTGGACGAAGGTATCGCGCTGTTCTTCCCCGGCCCGCATTCCTTTACCGGTGAAGACGTGCTGGAGCTGCAGGGCCACGGCGGCCCGGTGGTGATGGATCTGCTGCTCAAGGCCTGTCTGGCAGCTGGTGCTCGTCAGGCGCGTCCCGGTGAGTTCAGCGAACGAGCATTTCTCAATGACAAGCTGGATCTGGCCCAGGCCGAGGCCATTGCCGACCTGATCGAGGCGAGCTCCGAGCAGGCCGCGCGCAACGCACTGAATTCGCTGCAGGGCGCGTTCTCCCAGCGCGTGCACAGCCTGACCGAGTCGCTGATTGCGTTGCGTATCTATGTCGAAGCGGCCATCGATTTTCCCGAGGAAGAGATCGACTTTCTCGCCGACGGTCACGTGCTCAATCAGCTGCAGCAGGTGCAGGCAGACCTGCAGCAGGTCCAGCGTCAGGCCGGGCAGGGCGCACTGCTGCGCGACGGCATGACGGTGGTGATCGCCGGTCGACCCAACGCCGGCAAGTCCAGTCTGCTCAATGCTCTGGCCGGGCGCGAGAGCGCCATCGTCACCGATATTGCCGGCACCACGCGGGATATCCTGCGCGAACATATCCACATCGATGGCATGCCGTTGCACATCATCGACACCGCCGGCCTGCGCGACACAGAGGATCAGGTTGAGCGCATCGGCGTGCAAAGAGCGATGGCAGCAATCAGCGACGCTGACCGGATTCTGCTGATGGTCGATGCCAGTCAGCCGGAAGCGAAGAACCCGGAGTTGCTGTGGCCCGAGTTTCTCGAACAACGCCCTGATCCGGCCAAGGTCACGCTGATTTACAACAAGGTAGACGTCACCGGCGATGCGGTAGCAGTCGAAACGGCGGATGATGGCTCGGTGGTCTTGCACCTGTCGGCCCGTCAGGGTGATGGTATCGACCTGCTACGCGAGCACCTGAAGGCCTGCATGGGCTTTGAGCAGACCGGCGAGAGCCTGTTCAGTGCCCGCCGCCGTCACCTGGAGGCGCTGGAAGAAGCCGCCACGTATCTTCAGCACGGCTTTGATCAACTGACCCTGATGGGGGCCGGCGAATTGCTGGCCGAAGACCTGCGCATGGCGCAGCAGGCGCTCGGCAAGATCACCGGCGAGTTCTCCGCCGATGATCTGCTGGGGCGGATTTTCTCCAGCTTCTGCATCGGCAAGTAACCTTTATCCCGAGCGCGGCTGGCTTAGCCGCAAGGTACTGACAGCCGCTGCAAGGCAGGCAAAGCAACCGGCGGCGATCAACGCGGCATGGGTGCCATTGTCGACGAACAGGTTGAACATCAACGCCACCAGCGCCGCACCGCTGGTCTGGCCAACCAGCCTGGCGGTGCTCAGCATGCCACTGGCGCCGCCACTGCGGTGCAAGGGGGCAGCGGTAATGATGGTGTGATTGTTGGGCGACTGGAACAGCCCGAACCCGGCGCCGCACAGCACCATCCAGCCGAGTATTGCGCCAGTTCCCGGCTTGTCCGGCAATGCTGCCAAGCCCCAAAGACCTCCGGCGAACAGCAGCATGCCAATACCACCCAGCAAGCCCGCGTGAAAGCGCTCCAGCAGCCGCCCGGCCAGGGGCGCGCTAACCATGGTCGCCAGCGGCCAGGGCGTCATCAGCAAACCGGTTTGCATGGCATTGAGTCCAAGCTGCTGCTGGAAGTAGAAGGGGATGGAGACCATCGCCAGCATCTGCCCGGCGAACGCGGTGATCGAACTGCCGATCGACAGGGCAAAAATGGGAATGCGCAGCAGATCCACCGGCAGCAACGGCATGCTACGGCTCAGCTGTCGGCGCACGAACAGCCAACCCAGCGGGCCGCCAATCAACAATGGCCCGAGCAGCCACCAGCCGGCGTGGCCCTGGGCTACACCGGTGACAGCCATAAAGAAGCAACCCAGCGTAAGTACATTAAGCACTGCGCTTGGCAGATCAAAGCGCAGGCTCGGTACACCTTCATTGGCGGGCAGAAACTTCCAGCCCAGCAGCAGGGCCAGCAGGCCGACGGGGGCGCTGACCGCAAACAGCCAGGGCCAGCTGGCGAGCGACAAAATGACTGCTGCCACGCTGGGGCCGGCAGCGGCGGCCACCGAGACGATCAGGGTATTGAGCGCCACACCGCGGGCCAGGCGTGCGCGGGGATAAATCAGTCGGGTCAGGGCGCCGTTGACGCTCATCACCGCTGCAGCGCCCAGCCCCTGCAGCATGCGCGCAAGGGTCAGCTGCAACAATGAATCACTCAGGGCGCAGACTATCGACATGGCAGAAAACACCGCCAGCCCGATCAGATAGATACGCCGGTAGCTCCACAGGTCGCCAAGCGAAGCCAGAGGCAGCAAGCTGACCGCTATCACCAGCTGGTAGGCGTTGACCACCCAGATCGAGTTGGCCGCACTGGTGCCCAGATCATTGGCGATGGTGGGCAATGCGACATTGGCAATCATGCCGTCCAGCACGGCCATGGTCACGCCCAGCGCAATCGCAATGATCGCGCCGAGTCGTGCGGGCATGGGTAATCCGTCGTTGCTGGCAGGTGACACAACTCGCCTCGATAGCGCAGAACCAGCCGGTCACCTTAGCATAGAGGCGTGCGTTATCAGCTCCAGCCAGCCACCTCGTGGACCGGAGCGGCACGCTGCACCAGGCAGCGACCATCGCGCACCGATGCAAGAACCGGGCTCTGATTCAGCAGTACCTCATACGGCGTTGTGCCGTTGAGCACCATGCAGCGTGCGGGGTTGCCGACCGCGATGCCGTACTCGGCAAGATTGAGCGCCGCAGCGCCGTTATCGGTAACGATTTCCAGCGCGGTTTCTATCCGCTCCATACCCAGCATGTGGCAGGCATGCAGGCCGACATCCAGCGTGCGCAGCAGATTACCGTTGCCCATCGGATACCAGGGGTCACGGATCGAATCCTGACCAAAGCAGACCTTGAGACCGGCATCCAGCAATTCGGGTACCCGGGTGATGCCGCGGCGTTTCGGGTAACCGTCAAACCGGCCCTGCAGGTGCAGATTCTCGGTCGGCAGTGCCACAAAGCGCAGCCCCGACTTGCCGAGCAGGCGGAACAGCCGGCTGCAGTAGGCGTCTTCGTAGGAGTGCATGGCACAGGTGTGGCTGGCGGTAACCCGGCTGCCGTAATCGCGACTCAGGGCCTCGGCGGCGAGCACTTCCAGAAAGCGCGACTGCGGATCGTCGATTTCGTCGCAGTGCACGTCCACCAGGCAATCATTGGCTTCGGCCAGATCCATCAGCAGCTTGACCGACTCCACGCCGTAATCGCGAGTGAACTCGAAATGCGGGATACCGCCAATCACATCGGCACCCACCGTCACCGCGTCACTCATTAGCTCCTTACCGCCCGGGAAGGACAAAATGCCCTCCTGCGGGAAGGCAACAATCTGCAGGTCAACAAAGTCGCGCACGCGGTCCCGCACCTCAACCATCGCCCGCAACGCCGTCAGCTGCGGATCGGTCACATCAACGTGGGTACGCACGTACTGAATACCGTGAGCAGCAAACAGCTTGAGCGTTTGCTCGGCGCGGCTGATGACATCATCGCGGCTCAGCATCGCCTTGCGCTCGCCCCAGCACTCGATACCTTCGAACAGGGTACCGCTCTGGTTCCAGCGCGGCTGGCCGGCGGTGAGCGCAGCATCCAGGTGAATGTGCGGCTCGACAAAGGGCGGCAGCAGCAGGTTGCCGCCGGCATCCAGTTCATCGGCGGCAGCGACCACATCCGCGCTCTGGGGCTCGATCCGGCTGAACCGCCCTGCGCTGATCTCGACCCGATACAGGCCGGTTTCACCAGGCAGGCGAGCATTAACGATGGCAGACAGGGTCTGGGTCATGGGGTATCTCCACATTCGGGTGTCATAGTGGGCTCGTGCATCAGCAGATGAGCCAGAATCAGGTTGTAGATGTCTGTCGGCTTGGCCGGGTCCAGCCCGGTCTCACGGAACAGACGATCGAGGCGGTTGCGCACCGAGTTGCGATGGCTGCCCAGTGCAGCGGCCGCCGCGCTGATATTGCCGCCATGTCGCAGCCAGGCATCGATAGTCGGCGCCAGGTGCTGTAGCAAGGTCTGATGTTCGGCAAACCAGGGGGCGACGAAGTCGGCGCGCGCGCCCGCATCGCCAATGCGTAGCTGCAGCTTCTCCAGCAAACTGCCCGCTCGGCTTTCAGCATCCCGCCAGGCCAGCTGTTCACGTTGCACAATGGCCCGTCCGATGACCTCGGTCACCGTCACCATCGGCAGCGAATACGGCTGCTCAAGCAATGGCAACTGCTGCTGATCTGCCAACTTCAGAAGGGCCGCAGGCAAGCGACCGATGTAGGCATCACCGGTCAGAATCACCAGGCCGGCAACCTTGGCCGCCACCCCCTCGTAAAGCAGCTCAAACAGGTTATCGACGCTGTGGTGGCGACCAATGCCGGTGATGAACACCAGCTCTCCACCCTTGATCCACGGCGTAAAGGAACGGTTTTCCGCGACATACGGCCAGCGGACAACACGCTGCGCACCGGCGTGACCGGCACGCAGACGAATAGCCCCAAGCCCGGGTAACAACGGGACATCCTCGGTGCGCAGCAATGGACTCACAGGTTGCTCATCAGCGCCGCGCGGCGCTCCTTGACCGCACTGACCAGCAGGGCCAACAAGGCGTAGGACGCGGCAGCGACCAGTACGCCAACCACCGGCGCAATCCAGTTGGAGGTATAGGCCACCAGCGAACCCAGTGCGTAGGCTATCAGACCGATAACATTGAACGCGGGCAGGGCAGTGGAACCCAGATCAGCGTAGCGGCCGCGCCAGGTCACAAAATAGTTGGCCATGATCACGCCACCGACCGGCGGGATAAAGGTGCCGAGCAGAATCAGGAACGGGATCAGCCACTCATACATACCCAGTACCGCCAGCAGCGTGCCAATTGCCGCGCCGATCACGGTGATGGTCCGGCGACGCTCGGTGCGCAGCAGGTTGCAGCCGGCCACGGCAAAGTTGTAGACGGTGTTGTCCTGGGTGGTCCAGAGATTGAGGAACAGCATCAGCACGCCCAGCGTCGCCAGCCCTTGTGCCACCAGAATGTCGACGATGTCGGCCTGTTGATAGACCAGCGCGCCGAAGGCGCCCACCAGCGTCATCAGCCCGTTACCGATAAAGAACGCCGCCAGGGTCGCGATGACGGCTGCCTTGCCGGACTTGGCAAAACGGGTCCAGTTGGTCGCCTGGGTACCGCCACTGACAAAGGTCCCGAACACCATGGTGATGGCTGCAGCCACACTGAGCTCCGCACTGGGTGCGATGGCGCTCAGACCGGACAGGCCACCGGCGTCTTTGGTGGCGATCCCGAGGCTCACCGCGATCAGAATCAGCATCGCAGGTACGGCAAAGCGTGACAGCAGATCCAGACCTCGGTAGCCAACGAAGGCACTGATACAAAAACCGAACCCGAACACCACCATCAGCGGCAGCGTCAGGCTATCGGGCAGGCCGGTCATTTTCACCAGCAACAGCGCCATGGTTGCCGTACCCCAGGCGTACCAGCCGATCTGGGTAAAGCCGAGAATGAAGTCGGACAGCTTGCTGCCGATCTCACCGAAGGCGTAGCGGCTCATCAACGCCGTATTCAGCCCCGAGCGCGCGGCAATATAGCCCAGAATGGCTGCATAGGCGCCGAGCAGCAGGTTGCCAATTAACAGAACCCACAGAGTCGTAGAAAAATCAAAGGCAGCGCCGACACTGCCACCTGCCCACATGGTGGCACTGAAGAAGGTAAAGCCCAGCAGCACAAAACTCATCGACCACATGCTCTTGCGGGCGGTTTCCGGTACCGGACTCAACGGGTAATCGGGGTCCGTGGTGCGCTCTGACTGGTTCATCCTGGTATCTCCGCTTTGCTGAAAAAGGACGTCTGCGTGCATGCAGACGTACATCACCGGTGATTTAGCAACCGCTGTGCCAGTCCATGGATTTCCCGGTGAAGAGCGAGCATCGATGCGCAAATGCATGTGCAATCTGCACAGCATAGCTATAAGCATGCACCCGAACAGCGCGGTAAAAGTGAAAAAACGGCGTATAAGGTCTGTGGAAAACCCGGCCCCAACCCGGTCGATAACCCTGGGGACAGCCTGAGGTGAAATCCCCCTGTGGATAAACACCTCAGTTACCCACAGGCAACGCACCGCTTGCACCCCCATCCAACGACCGCTTTCACACAACCTTTTGAGTTGTGCAAGATTCTGATCTATAAGGATTTATATGAGTTATTCACAGAAAAGTGGCTACGTATATACATTAACTAATTCAAGGTTTATATAAATCTTTCTTTTCTTATCTATATCTATCTGGACGTTTTTCCACACTCGGCACGTTGTACAAAAAGTGTTCAGCCAAAGCTGCAATTTTTTCCCCTTGGGCCTATAATCAGTCCCTTTTTTCCGCGTCAGGCACAGGCCTGACAATCGAGGTGACAGGTGGATTTCCCCAGCCGTTTTGACGTCATAGTGGTAGGCGGTGGCCATGCCGGTACCGAAGCTGCACTCGCTGCTGCCCGTATGGGGGTGAAAACCCTGCTGCTCAGCCATAACGTCGAAACCCTCGGTCAGATGAGCTGCAACCCGGCGATTGGCGGGATCGGCAAGAGCCATCTGGTCAAGGAGATCGATGCGCTGGGTGGTGCGATGGCACTGGCTACCGACAAGGCCGGTATCCAGTTTCGTGTTCTGAACAGCCGCAAAGGCCCAGCCGTGCGTGCCACCCGTGCCCAGGCTGACCGAGTGCTGTACAAGGCGGCTATTCGTCATACCCTGGAGAATCAGGAAAACCTATGGATCTTCCAGCAGGCCTGCGATGACCTGATTGTCGAAAACCAGCAGGTTCGTGGCGTGGTTACCCAGATGGGTCTGCGTTTTCTGGCTGACAACGTGGTACTGACCACCGGCACCTTCCTCGGTGGCCTGATTCACATCGGTCTGGACAACTACTCCGGCGGTCGCGCGGGCGATCCGCCCGCCATCGCACTCGCGCAGCGCCTGCGTGAACTGCCGCTGCGGGTGGATCGGCTGAAAACCGGCACCCCGCCGCGCATCGACGGTCGCAGTGTCGATTTCAGCCAGATGACGCCACAGCCAGGTGATACGCCGATTCCGGTCATGTCGTTCATGGGCAATGCAGCAATGCATCCGGAGCAGGTCAACTGCTGGATTACCCATACCAACGAGCGCACCCACGATATCATCCGCGAGAACCTGGATCGCTCGCCGATGTACACCGGGGTCATCGAAGGCATTGGCCCGCGTTACTGCCCGTCGATCGAAGACAAGATCCATCGCTTTGCCGACAAGGATCAGCACCAGGTATTCATCGAGCCGGAAGGCCTGACTACCCACGAGTTGTATCCGAACGGCATCTCGACCTCGTTGCCGTTTGATGTGCAGCTGCAGATCGTCCGTTCGATCAAGGGTATGGAGAACGCGCACATCCTGCGCCCCGGTTACGCCATCGAGTACGATTACTTCAATCCGCAGGACCTCAAGTACTCGCTGGAAACCAAGGTCATCGACGGTCTGTTCTTCGCCGGTCAGATCAACGGCACCACCGGTTACGAAGAAGCCGGTGCTCAGGGTTTGCTGGCAGGTCTCAACGCCGCACTGCGTGCACAGGAGCGCGACGCCTGGTGCCCGCGCCGTGACGAGGCTTACATCGGCGTGCTGGTCGATGACCTGATCACCATGGGCACCCGCGAGCCGTACCGCATGTTTACTTCCCGTGCCGAGTACCGTCTGGTACTGCGTGAAGACAACGCCGACCTGCGCCTGACCGAAAAGGGCCGCGAGCTGGGTCTGGTCGATGATGAGCGCTGGGCGGTCTTCAACGCCAAGCGTGAAGCCATCGAACAGGAAACCCAGCGTCTGCGCAGCACCTGGATGCAGCCGAACAGCGAGCAGGGCAAGGCCTATAGTGCGCAGTACCGTACGCCGCTGACCCACGAATACAGCCTGCTGGATCTGCTGCGCCGCCCGGAAGTGGATTACACCGCACTGGTCGAACTGACCGGTGCAAGTGACATTCCGGCCGATGCCGCCGAACAGGTCGAGATTCAGGCCAAGTACGCCGGTTATATCGAACGTCAGCAGGAAGAAATCGAGCGTCTGCGTCAGCACGAGCAGACTCGCCTGCCGGAAGACCTGGATTACGCCAGCCTGAACGGGCTGTCGAATGAAATTCGTGCCAAGCTGGCCGATGTGCGCCCGCAGACCCTGGGGCAGGCCTCACGTATCCCCGGCGTGACGCCGGCGGCCGTCAGCCTGCTGCTGATCCATCTGAAAAAACGCAACGCCCTCGGCGATAGCTCGCTGGCCCGGGAGGCATAAGCGCAATGAGTCAACATGCGGTAGAGCTGGCGCAGGGCGCAAGGCAGCTGGGTGTCGCCCTGAGCGAGCAGCAACAGGAAAAACTGCTGGGCTACATGGCCCTGCTGAACAAGTGGAACAAGGCGTACAACCTGACCGCGGTGCGCGACCCGAACGAAATGGTCAGCCGTCACCTGCTCGACAGTCTGAGCATCGTCTCGTTCATCGAAGGTCAGCGCTGGCTGGATGTCGGCAGCGGTGGCGGTATGCCCGGCGTGATGCTGGCGATCATGTTTCCCGAGCGTGAGTTCACCCTGCTCGACAGCAATGGCAAGAAGACCCGGTTTCTCACCCAGGTTAAAAACGAATTGGGGCTGACCAATCTGCAGGTGGTCAACAGCCGGGTCGAGGCGTTCGAGCCAGGCCAGCCGTTTGATGGTATTACCTCGCGCGCGTTTGCCTCGCTGGCCGACTTTACCCAGCTGACCCGTCATCTAGGTACCGAACAAACCCGCTGGCTGGCGATGAAGGGCGTTTACCCCGACGAAGAGCTGGCTGCGTTGCCGGTCGACTTTAAGCTTGAGAGCAGTGCACAATTACAGGTTCCCGGTTGCGTTGGCAGCCGCCATCTGTTGATACTGCGACGGATGGATCAGGGCTGATATCAAGGGGGCTGAACGTGGGCAAGGTGCTGGCAATTGCCAACCAGAAGGGCGGTGTGGGAAAGACCACCACCACGATCAATCTCGCCGCCTCGCTGGCTGCGACCAAACGCAAGGTGCTGCTGATCGATCTTGATCCTCAGGGCAATGCGACCATGGGCAGCGGTATCGACAAGGCCAATCTGGATAACTCGGTCTACGAATTGCTGACCGGTCAATGCGAGTTTGCCGATGCGGTTTGTCGTTCGGAGCACGGTGGCTATGACCTGCTGCCGGCCAACGGCGACCTGACTGCTGCCGAAGTCGAGCTGATCAACACCAAGATGAAGGAAAGCCGGCTGCGTTACGCGCTGGTCAACGCCCGCGATCACTACGACTTCATCCTGATCGACTGCCCGCCATCGCTGAACATGCTGACGGTCAATGGTCTGGTTGCCGCCGATGGCGTGGTCATTCCGATGCAGTGCGAATACTACGCGCTGGAAGGATTGTCGGCGCTGGTCAATACCATCAGCCGGATCAGCTCGGTGCTCAACCCGAACCTGCAGATCGAGGGCCTGTTGCGGACCATGTACGATCCGCGCAACAGCCTGACGCTGGATGTGTCGGCCCAGCTCAGCGCGCATTTTGGCGACAAGCTGTATCAGACTGTGATTCCACGTAACGTGCGACTGGCCGAAGCACCCAGTTTCGGCATGCCGGCACTGGCCTACGACAAGCAGTCCCGTGGCGCCGTCGCCTATCTGGCACTGGCCGGCGAGGTGGTACGCCGCAGCAAGCAGGCAGCCAAGGCGGCTGCCGTTACCGATTTGAACGATTGACTACAAGGACATCAGGCATGGCGGGCAAGAAACGCGGCTTGGGACGGGGACTGGACGCATTGCTGGGTGCCAGTGTTGCGCCGACAGCGGACGGCGAAAGCCAGGATCAGATTCTCAAGGAGCTGCCGGTCGACCTGGTGCAGCGTGGCAAGTATCAGCCACGCCGTGACATGGACCCGCAGGCACTCGAAGAGCTGGCGGGGTCGATTCGTGCCCAGGGTGTGATGCAGCCGATTGTCGTTCGGCCGATCGGCGAGGGGCGGTACGAAATCATCGCCGGCGAACGTCGCTGGCGCGCCAGTCAGCTGGCCGGCCTGGACAGCATTCCGGCGGTGATCCGCGAGGTGCCGGATGAAGCCGCCATCGCCATGGCACTGATCGAGAACATCCAGCGCGAAGACCTCAACCCGATCGAGGAAGCCATCGCCCTGCAGCGTCTGCAGCAGGAATTCGAACTGACCCAGCAGCAGGTGGCTGACGCGGTTGGCAAGTCGCGGGTGAGTATTACCAACCTGTTGCGCCTGATGAGCCTGCCCGAAGACGTCAAGCTGATGCTTGAGCGCGGCGACCTGGAAATGGGTCATGCCCGGGCCTTGCTTGGTCTGCCGGCCGAGCAGCAAACAGTGGCTGCCCGTCAGGTGGTGGCCAAGGGGTTGACCGTTCGTCAGACCGAAGCGCTGGTTCGCCAGTGGCTGAGCCCGAAAAGGGATGCGACACAACAGCGCACCAACCCGGATATCGAGCGTCTGCAACAGGACCTCGGCGAGCGCTTGGGCGCAGAAGTGAAGCTGCAGCATGGTGCCCGCGGCAAGGGACGTCTGGTGATCAGCTACAGCTCGCTTGACGAGCTCGATGGCATTCTCGAACACATCCGCTAAGCTCTTTTGAGCGCAAAGCCAGCGTCGTTGCTGGCGTTGCGGCGGTCGTCAATTATTACAAAAGATGACTGCAGCGCGTCGCTGAATCGATTCAAACCACAACATGTAGTGCCTGGCTCCGGCGCACAACCAAACGCGCCGGCAGTGCCGCGCAGATCAGGCAGCATGCGCCTTAGCGGCGTGTAGTACGGGACCGGTTTGGTTGCCTCTGCGGGGTCGAACACATATAATCACGGCGCTTTGAGGGCAGCCCGGCAATTTATTCACGCATGCACCACCCGCAGGGGTACCGAGTACTGATGACGACTGTGAAGACCAATGCCATTCGTCGTCCCCCGCTGATCAAGTGGTTCGCGTTCCAGGCTGTCGTCGTGTTTTTGATGGGGGCGCTTTTCTGGATTAAAAGCCCTGTGGCGGCGTATTCCGCCCTGGCAGGAGGCTTCATCTTCCTCCTGCCCAATGTGTATTTCGCGATCAAGGCGTTCCGTTACACCGGTGCGCGGGCTGCGAAGCAGATCATGGGTTCTTTTTACAAGGGTGAGGCCGGCAAGCTCATCCTCTGCGCTGTCCTCTTTGCGATAGCGTTCAAAAGTATTAAGCCGATAGACGAATCGGCACTGTTTCTTACATTTGCGATCATGCTGGTCACGAACTGGCTAACACCTGCAGTAATGGGTGGAAAAACGCAGCATAGCTAAAGGACCTGAGAGAACGTTATGGCAGGCGCTACCGCATCAGATTACATCAAGCACCACCTTCAGAACCTGACCTACGGGAAACTCCCGGCCGGTTACGAACGTACCGATGGTACCGTTCTGACCCAGGACACCTGGACCATGGCTCATGGCGCTCAGGAAGCGTCCGACATGGGCTTCATGGCTATCCACGTTGATACCATGGGCTGGTCCATTTTCCTCGGTGCGCTGTTCCTGTTCCTGTTCCGCATGGCGGCCAAGAAGGCCACGTCCGGCGTCCCAGGTGGCCTGCAGAACTTCGTTGAGCTGATGGTCGAGTTCGTTGATCAGAGCGTCAAGGAAACCTTCCACGGCCGCAACAAGGTCATTGCACCGCTGGCGCTGACCATCTTCTGCTGGGTCTTCCTGATGAACTTCATGGACCTGATCCCCGTCGACTTCCTGCCGCAGCTGTTCCACATGGCCGGCGTCGAATACATGAAGGTCGTCCCGACCACCGACGTCAACGCTACCCTGGGCATGTCCCTGTCGGTATTCGCGCTGATCATCTTCTACAGTGTCAAGGTCAAGGGTGTTGGTGGCTTCCTCGGTGAGCTGACCCTGCATCCCTTCTCCTCCAGCAACATCTTCCTGAAGATCCTGCTGATTCCGGTCAACCTGCTGCTCGAAGGCGTCAGCCTGCTGGCTAAGCCGGTCTCTCTCGCCCTGCGTCTGTTCGGTAACCTGTACGCCGGCGAGCTGATCTTCATCCTGATCGCTCTGCTGCCCTTCTGGGCTCAGTGGGCTCTGTCCGTGCCGTGGGCTATCTTCCACATTCTGATCATCACGCTGCAGGCATTTATCTTCATGATGCTGACCATCGTGTACCTCAGCATGGCGCACGAAGACAGTCACTGATTCAGGCGATAACGATTTAGTTCTACCCGAAAACCCATAACTTGCAATTAACTGAAAACTGGGAGCTTTAAATGGAAACTGTAGTTGGAATGACCGCGATTGCCGTAGCACTGCTGATTGGCCTGGGCGCACTGGGTACCGCTATCGGCTTTGGTATCCTGGGTGGCAAATTCCTGGAAGGCGCTGCGCGTCAGCCGGAAATGATCCCCGCTCTGCAGGTTAAAATGTTCATCGTCGCCGGTCTGCTCGACGCCGTAACCATGATCGGTGTTGGTATCGCTCTGTTCTTCACCTTTGCCAACCCCTTCCTTGCCCAAGTTGCGTAATGCAGTCGCCGGCAACGGCGACTTCAACTTGAAGGTAATGAATACGACAGGCAAGAGGTGAAGACGTGAACATCAATTTGACGATAGCCGGTCAAGCGATCGCGTTCTTCATCTTCGTGGTGTTCTGCATGAAGTATGTATGGCCTCCGGTCATTGCTGCTCTGCAGGAGCGCCAGAAGAAGATCGCAGATGGCCTTGCAGCCTCTGATCGCGCCGCCAAGGACCTGGAACTGACTCAAGAAAAGTCGGCCCAGGAACTGCGTCAGGCCAAAGAGCAGGCAGCAGCTCTGATTGAGCAAGCTAACAAGCGTGCCAACCAGATTGTTGAAGCCTCCAAAGAGGATGCTCGCAAGGAAGGTGAGAAGATCCTGGCTCAGGCCCAGGCGGAAATCGAACAGCAGCGCATCAAGGCCAGAGACGCTCTGCGTGCCGAGATTGCTGCCATCGCAGTCGCCGGCGCCGAGAAGATTCTGGAAACTTCTGTCGACGCTGACAAGCACGGTGACATGCTGAACAAGCTGGTAGCCGAACTCTAAGCGAGGTCATCATGGCAGAACTGATTACGCTGGCCCGCCCCTACGCCAAAGCGGCATTTGAGCGGGCAAAAGCCCAACAGGCCCTGGCCGAATGGGCCGAGGTGCTGAACGCTGCTGGCCAGGTGGCCGCAGACGAGGCAACTCGCCAGCTGCTGACCGATCCGGGTCTGGCGGAACAGAAGAAAGCCGACGTCATCCTCGACTGCACCGGGAAATCGGTGAGCGAAGAGCAACGCAACTTTCTGACGATCCTCGCCGATAATCGCAGGCTTGCCCTGCTTCCCGAGATCGCGACGCTATTTAACAGCTTCCGAGCTGATCTTGAGCGTACCATCGACATCAATGTGAGCTCGGCTTTCGAGCTGACTGCAGAGCAGCAGCAGAAGCTGGCCGAGGCGCTGTCCCGCAAGCTCGATCGCAATGTGCAGATCGAAGCGGCTGTGGACAAGTCACTGATTGGTGGACTGGTTGTTCGCACCGGCGACTTGGTCATCGACGCCTCCGTGCGCGGAAAACTGACCAAACTGGCCGAGTCGTTGGGCTCCTGATTTCAGCATAAGGTTTTGAGGATAAAGGCATGCAACAACTGAATCCATCAGAGATCAGTGACATCATCAAGAAGCGGATCGAGCAGCTCGATATCGCTTCTCAGGCACGTAACGAAGGTACGATTCTTTCCGTATCTGACGGTATTGTGCGGATTCACGGTCTCGCCGATGTAATGTACGGGGAAATGCTCGAGTTTCCCGAAGGCGTATTTGGTATGGCACTCAACCTGGAGCAGGACTCCGTTGGTGCTGTAATTCTGGGTGACTACCTGGGTCTGGCCGAAGGCATGACCGTCAAGTGCACCGGCCGCATCCTGGAAGTTCCGGTTGGTCCGGAACTGCTGGGTCGCGTGGTCAACGCACTGGGCCACCCGATCGATGGCAAGGGCGACATCAACGCCAAGCACACCGACGCGGTTGAAAAGGTTGCTCCGGGCGTAATCTGGCGTAAGTCGGTCGACCAGCCCATCCAGACTGGCTACAAGGCCGTCGACGCGATGGTTCCGGTAGGTCGCGGTCAGCGTGAGCTGATCATCGGTGACCGTCAGACCGGTAAGACCGCTATGGCGATCGATGCGATCATCAACCAGAAAGGTTCTGGCGTTAAGTGTATCTACGTGGCAGTAGGTCAGAAGCAGTCGACCATCGCCAACGTGGTACGCAAGCTGGAAGAGCACGATGCAATGGCTCACACCGTCATCGTTGCCGCTTCCGCTTCCGACCCGGCTGCCCTGCAATTCCTGGCTCCCTACGCCGGCTGCACCATGGGTGAATACTTCCGCGACCGCGGCGAAGACGCTCTGATCATCTATGATGACCTGTCCAAGCAGGCTGTTGCCTACCGTCAGATCTCCCTGCTGCTGCGTCGTCCTCCGGGACGTGAAGCCTATCCGGGCGACGTGTTCTATCTCCACAGCCGTCTGCTGGAGCGCGCTTCCCGCGTTTCCGAAGAGTACGTCGAGAAGTTCACCAACGGTGCCGTAACTGGCAAGACTGGCTCGCTGACCGCTCTGCCGATCATCGAAACCCAGGCTGGCGACGTTTCTGCGTTCGTACCGACCAACGTGATCTCCATCACCGACGGCCAGATCTTCCTGGAATCCAACCTGTTCAACTCGGGTATCCGTCCGGCCGTTAACGCCGGTGTATCGGTATCTCGTGTTGGTGGCGCGGCTCAGACCAAGATCATCAAGAAACTCTCTGGTGGTATCCGTACCGCTCTGGCTCAGTATCGTGAACTGGCAGCTTTCGCCCAGTTTGCATCTGACCTGGACGAAGCCACCCGCAAGCAGCTGGAGCATGGTCAGCGCGTTACCGAGCTGATGAAGCAGGACCAGTATGCTCCGATGTCCGTCGCCGAGATGGGTGTCAGCCTGTTTGCTGCCGAGAAAGGCTTCCTGACCGATGTCGAGCAGAACAAGGTCGGTGCTTTCGAGAAAGCCATGATCGCCTACTTCAAGTCCGAGCACGCAGACCTGCTTGCCAAGATCAACGAGAAGGGCGATTACAACGACGATATCGAAGCTGCCATCAAGGCCGGCATCGAGAAGTTCAAGGCAACCCAGAGCTGGTAAGCCGACAGCGGGGCGCAGCATGAGCTGAGCCCCGCATCGTGCGACCCGGCCAAGGGCAAACCTGAAAGGGTGTGACATGGCAGGCGCAAAAGAGATTCGCGGTAAGATCGCGAGTATTAAAAGTACGCAGAAGATCACCAGCGCCATGGAAAAGGTGGCGGTCAGCAAGATGCGCAGAGCACAACAGCGCATGGCCGCCAGCCGTCCCTACGCTGAGCGTATCCAGCAGGTGATTGGTCATCTGGCCAACGCCAACCCCGAGTATCGCCATCCGTTCATGCAAGAGCGTGAAGTCAAGCGGGTGGGTTACATCGTGGTCAGCTCGGATCGTGGTCTCTGCGGTGGTCTGAACACTAACCTGTTCAAGGCCCTGGTCAACAGCATGAAAGAGTGGCGTGACCGCAACGTTGAAACCGAGCTCTGTGTGATCGGTAGCAAGGGCGCTTCCTTCTTTCGCAGCTACGGCGGAAACGTTGTCGCAGCGATCAGCAACCTGGGCGAACAGCCTGCGTTGAACGATCTGATCGGTAGCGTCAAGGTGATGCTGGATGGCTACAACGAAGGTCGCATCGACCGTCTGTACCTGGTCAGCAACGGCTTCGTCAACACGATGGTTCAGCAGCCCAAGGTGGATCAGATGATCCCGCTGGTCGCTTCCGAAGAGGAAGGCGCGCAGAAAGGCAGCTGGGACTATCTGTACGAGCCCGACGCACGACAGCTGCTGGATGGACTGCTGGTTCGTTACATCGAGTCCCAGGTCTATCAGGCGGTGGTCGAGAACAATGCCTGTGAGCAGGCTGCACGGATGATCGCGATGAAGAACGCGACTGACAACGCTGGTGATCTTATCAGCAACCTGCAGCTTATCTACAACAAGGCTCGTCAGGCAGCGATCACTCAGGAAATTTCGGAAATCGTCGGCGGCGCCGCCGCGGTTTAACGGTAACGGTTTCAACCATTTAGAGGAACCAACAAATGAGTAGCGGACGTATCGTTCAAATCATCGGCGCCGTCATCGACGTGGAATTCCCGCGCGAAGACGTGCCGAAGGTGTATGACGCGCTGCAAGTAACCGACAAGGGCCTGACCCTTGAAGTTCAGCAGCAGCTGGGTGATGGCATTGTACGTACCATCGCCATGGGTACCACTGAAGGTGTCAAGCGCGGTCTGACCGTTGCCAACACCGGTGCCAACATCTCCGTACCGGTCGGGGTCAAGACCCTGGGCCGCATCATGGACGTACTGGGCAACCCGATCGACGAAGCTGGTCCGATCGGTGAAGAAGAGCGTTGGGGTATTCACCGCGCTGCTCCCAGCTACGACGAGCAAGCTGGCTCCAACGAGCTGCTGGAAACCGGCATCAAGGTTATCGACCTGGTTTGTCCGTTTGCCAAGGGCGGTAAGGTTGGTCTGTTCGGTGGTGCCGGTGTAGGCAAAACCGTAAACATGATGGAGCTGATCCGTAACATCGCGATCGAGCACAGCGGTTACTCTGTATTCGCCGGTGTAGGTGAGCGTACTCGTGAAGGTAACGACTTCTATCACGAGATGAAGGATTCCAACGTACTGGACAAGGTAGCCCTGGTATACGGCCAGATGAACGAGCCGCCGGGTAACCGTCTGCGCGTTGCACTGACCGGTCTGACCATGGCCGAGAAGTTCCGTGACGAAGGTCGTGACGTTCTGCTGTTCATCGACAACATCTACCGTTACACCCTGGCCGGTACCGAAGTATCCGCTCTGCTGGGTCGTATGCCGTCCGCGGTAGGTTACCAGCCGACTCTGGCTGAAGAGATGGGCGTTCTGCAGGAGCGTATTACCTCCACCAAGACCGGTTCCATCACCTCCATTCAGGCCGTATACGTTCCCGCGGACGACCTGACTGACCCGTCTCCGGCAACGACCTTCGCGCACCTTGATGCGACTGTCGTACTGTCCCGTGACATCGCGTCTCTGGGTATCTACCCGGCCGTTGACCCGCTGGATTCCACCTCCCGTCAGCTGGATCCGCTGGTAATCGGTCAGGAACACTACGACGTTGCTCGTGGCGTTCAGTATGTTCTGCAGCGCTACAAGGAGCTGAAGGACATCATCGCGATTCTCGGTATGGACGAGCTGTCTGAAGAAGACAAGCAACTGGTAGCGCGCGCTCGTAAGATCCAGCGCTTCCTGTCCCAGCCGTTCTTCGTTGCTGAAGTATTTACCGGTGCGCCCGGCAAGTACGTTCCGCTGAAAGAGACCATCCGTGCATTCGGTGGCATCCTCAAAGGCGAATTCGATCACCTGCCCGAGCAGGCCTTCTACATGGTTGGTACCATCGACGAAGCGATCGAGAAAGCGAAGAAACTGTAATGGGTGTGCCCCCGCAAGGGGGCGCAAGACCGAGGCGATACAATGGCTATGACAGTGCACTGCGATATCGTAAGCGCGGAAGAAGAGCTGTTCTCGGGCCTGGTAGAGAGTGTCATTGCACACGGTAACCTGGGTGACCTGGGCATCATGCCCGGCCACGCACCGCTGCTGACCGACCTCAAGCCGGGCCCCATTCGGGTGATCAAGCAGGATGGCACAGAAGAGGTGTTTTACATCTCCGGTGGTTTCCTGGAAGTTCAGCCGAAAGTGGTCAAGGTGCTCGCTGACACGGCAATCCGTGCTGGTGACATCGACGAGGCAGCCGCTCTGGAAGCAAAGAAAGCCGCAGAACTCGCCCTCAGCGAGAAAGGCGCAGAATTCGACTACGGTTCGGCTTCTGCCCGTCTTGCCGAGGCCGCGGCCCAATTGCGGACAGTGCAGGAACTTCGCAAGAAGTACGGCGGACCGGCGCTCAACAACCGGTAAGGCTGGCGGCAAGCTTCAAGCCGCCAGCTGCAGGAAAAACCGCACGGCGCCAAGCCGGGCGGTTTTTTTTTGCGTCTCGACAGCTGCAACGGCTATCAGGCGATTAGTTGCAGGCTGGCGCGATGACCCTGTGCAGCGTGCGGCTTGCGCCGCTCGGCTTTGCTAGAATGCGCGCACTGCCATTTTTCACAGGATGTTTCCCAGATGAATCTTCACGTCGTTATTCTCGCCGCCGGTCAGGGCACCCGCATGCGTTCCAAACTGCCGAAGGTGCTGCATCCGGTCGCCGGAAAACCCATGCTGGGGCATGTGATTGACTGCGCGAGAACCCTGAAGCCGACGAAGATTCATGTTGTTATCGGGCACGGTGCCGAACTGGTGCGTGAACACCTGGATGCTGAAGACCTGAACTGGGTGCTGCAGTCCGAGCAACTGGGTACCGGCCATGCCGTTGCCCAGGCGCTGCCGGCCATTGTAGATGCAGACCAGATTCTGGTGCTGTATGGAGATGTACCTTTGCTGCGGGCCGAGACGCTGGAGAAGCTGAGCAAACAGGCGGGGACACAGGCGCTGGGCATGCTGACGGTCAATATGGTCAATCCAACGGGGTATGGTCGTATCGTCCGTGATGCATCGGGTCAGGTGCAGGCCATCATCGAGCAGAAGGACGCCTCGGCCGAGCAGTTGCTGATCACCGAAGGCAACACCGGCATCATGGCGCTCCCGGGCAGCCAGGCGGCCCGCTGGCTGAACAGCCTGTCCAACCAGAATGCACAGGGCGAGTACTACCTGACTGACGTTGTCGCCATGGCGGTGGCAGAGCAGGTGCAGGTTGAAGTGGCCCAACCGGAAGATGAACCGGAAGTGCTGGGCGCCAACAACCGCGTGCAGTTGGCGGTGCTGGAAGCCGAGTACCGCCGCCGCCAGGCTGAGCGACTGATGACAGAAGGCGTAACGCTGGCCGATCCGTTGCGCATCGATGTGCGGGGTGAGGTAACCGCTGGCCGAGACATCAGCATCGACGTCAATGTGGTATTGGAAGGGACCGTTGTCATTGAGGACGACGTCATCATTGACGCCAACTGCGTGCTGCGCAACTGCCGCATTGGCGCAGGAAGCCATATCAAGGCGTTCAGCCATATCGAAGACGCAACGCTGGCCGCTGATTGCGATGTGGGTCCTTACGCGCGCTTGCGCCCCGGCACCAACCTGGCACGCGGTGCCAGGATCGGCAACTTTGTGGAAACCAAGAAAGCCAATATCGGCGAAGGCTCCAAGGTCAACCACCTGTCCTATATCGGCGATGCGGAGGTCGGCCCTAGAGTGAACATCGGCGCTGGCACCATCACCTGCAATTACGATGGGGTCAACAAGCATCTGACCACGATTGAAGAGGGCGCCTTTATCGGTACCAATACGGCGCTGGTTGCCCCGGTCACGGTCGGCGCTCGGGCAACCACCGCTGCAGGGTCAACCATCACTGCGGATATTCCGGCCGATAGTCTGGGCGTCAGTCGTGCACGTCAGCGCAACATCGAAGGCTGGAAGCGACCGTCAAAACAGTGAGAGGCGGTTGGCAATAGCGTTCGGGCGGTTATCCGCAGCGTGAGGCATGCTCCCTCTGGTGTTCTATAGTGAAGGGAGTTTTGTTTTACCTCGGGAGATGTCCGTATGCTCGCGCAACTGGCCGCATCGTTGGGTGCGCTCAAGCTTCCGCTGCGCCTCACCCTGCCCGGCGGCGGAAGTGTGGATCTGGGGCCCTCGCCCCGGGTCGAACTGCAGATTCACGATCCCGCCTTGCTGGAAGAGTTGCAGACACCGAGTCTTGACCGACTCGGTGAAGCCTTCATTCAGCAGCGCATGGACATTCGTGGCAGCGTTCTGGATGCCATCGGTGTTGCTGACAGGCTGAGTCAGGCGCTGGTGCGGGATGAGGATGACGGCCCACCGCCGCACGATCCCCACGACCGGCAGACCGATGCCGAGGCTATTGCCTATCACTACGACCTGTCGAATGACTTTTACGCGCTCTGGCTGGACCCCGAGATGGTCTATTCATGCGGCTACTTTCGACATCCGGACGATACCCTCGCCAGGGCTCAGGTGCAGAAGCTGGACCATCTCTGTCGCAAGCTCCGCCTGCGCAGCGGCCAACGGCTGCTGGATGTTGGCTGCGGTTGGGGAGGGCTGGCCCGTCACGCGGCGAAAGAATACGGGGTTCAGGTACACGGCATTACCCTCAGCAGGCAGCAACTGAAACTCGCCCGCGAGCGGGTAGCAGCCCAGGGGCTGGGTGACCGTATTCAATTGGAGCTGCGCGACTATCGCGATCTGACGGGTAGGGAGAACTACGACAAGGTCGTCAGTGTCGGCATGTTCGAGCATGTGGGGCATGCCAATCTGCCGGCGTACTTTCAGATACTGCATCAACAGGTCAAACCGGGTGGCCTGGTCATGAACCACGGCATCACCGCGCGGCATACCGATGGCCGGCCGGTTGGCCATGGTGCGGGTGCCTTTATAGCCCGCTATGTGTTCCCCCATGGTGAACTGCCGCACCTTGCCACCGCTGTTAAAGCGATGAGTGATCAGGGGCTTGAGGTGGTCGATGTCGAGAGCCTGCGCATGCATTATGCGCTTACACTGGAGCACTGGAGCCGGAATCTCGAGGCAAACAGGGACGCGGCAGCGGCGCTGGTGGATGAGCGCGCGTTACGCATCTGGCGTATTTACCTGGCCGGCTGCGCCTACGGATTTTCGCGCAACTGGATGAATATTCACCAGATACTGGCGGTCAGGCCGCTGCCTGGTGGCGGTCATCACCTGCCGCTGACGCGAGACGACATTTATTTGCAGGGTCGGGGTGCTGGAGACAGTCAGAGATAGCGGCCACACGTCGGGGCTGCTACATTGTTCGGCACGATTGATTTGCGTTTACGGAGTATGTGCGTGTCGCTGATTCCATTGACGGAAGAAGAAATACCCCTTGGCAAGCCCCTGCCGTGGAACATTGTCGACTCCGATGGCAAGGTGCTGTTTCCGCACTCGAAGGTAGTCGATAACAAACCGCTGCTTCAGCAACTGCTCAAGCTTGGGCTGTTCCGTAACGCACAGCAGAACAGCGACAACAGTGCCGGGCCTGCGCCGGAGAAGGTGGTATCCAGGCTGGAGCAGATTCAGCTCGCCCCGGGTGATCTGGTCCAGCTGCAGACGATGAGTGCTACCAACGCAGAGCGCTATCAGGTTCGCATGATCGGCTTCCATGCACCGGTCAGCTTGCTGGTTACTGCGCCCACCAGTCAGGGCAAGCTGGTGTTCGTCAAGGAAGGTCAGCAGCTTCTGGTGCGCGGCTTTGTCGGCAAGGATGCCGTGGCCTACAAGACCCGGGTGCTGAAGTCGAACCTGTCTCCTTTCCCGTATCTGCATCTGGCCTATCCCGACAGCGTGCAGTCGATGCGTATTCGCAGCTCCGCCCGGGTGTCGGTCGATCTGGTGACTGCCATCAACCGTGAGCAGGGTGCCCAGGGTTCGGCACGCATGACCGATATCAGCGTGGGCGGTGCGCGCCTGGTCTCGCCCCGTGCAGTGGCCAACAAGGATGAGACGGTCAAGGTGTCCTTCCGTATCAATCCTGCGGGGCTGGATGTGTATATGACCTTGAATGCGCGGGTGAGGGCGGTCAGCACTGACGAGTCGCTCGACGGCCTGATTGCAACCGGTATCGAGTTCACCGATATCAGTGAACAGGACCGTCTCTATCTGACCAACATGGTCTACCAGAATCTGTTGAAAGATACCCTATGAAACCCATTGCCTGCGCTCTGGCCTTCAGCACCCTGCTGATGGCTCCCCTTGCAGCCATCGGTTCCGCCCTGACGGTGCGGCTGGCCGATACCGATTTCGTGATGGAGGTTGTGGCCGACCCGGACAGCCGGCGTCAGGGACTGATGGGGCGAGAAAACCTGCCCTTCGGTACCGGCATGCTGTTCGACTTTCCCGACGGGACGCGTCCGGCGATCTGGATGCGCAATATGCAGATCAGCCTGGATCTGGTGTTTGTGGCTGCTGATGGCCGGATAGCGCATTTGTTCGAGAGGGTACCGCCCTGTGCCGATCTGCCCTGTGCGATCTATCAGGCAGAGGCTCCGCTGCGCTGGGTACTCGAGCTGCCGGCCGGCAGTGTGGATACCCTGGGCTTGAAGGTTGGGGATAACCTTGATCTGTCGATGCTGCCTGCTGAGCCGCCGCTCAACTGAATCACGGCTGGTGCCAGCGTCCCCCGCTGATTTGCTCGCAGTAGGCCTTTAAAACCGGCGCGTCATCGGGGGCAGTGTAATAGTGGATATCCTGTTGATAAGCCACGCCCTCGGTGTGTGCGCCACGGCAGATGCCGTAGGCGTCCCCGGGGCAACTGTCCTGCATCTGAATACGGAACTCGCGACCGGGAATCCGGGGTTGGCAGAACTGTTGCTCGAACAGGGCTGGCGGAATGGTCCCGTTTTGCTGGCACATGCGCACCGGCAACTGATCGTCTGTCGACTCGATCAGGCAGGCACTGGCCAGCAAGGGTGGGCTGACCAGACAAAGCAGCAGTGTGATGACGCGGCGCATGACGGTTCCGGGTAAAACCACCACCTTACTGGCTCCGCAGGCAGGCCCGCAAGCCCTGCTCCAGTGCGCTGGTGTCAGGTTTGTGGGCAAACAGCAGTTCCAGCCGATTGTCACGACGCCATGGGCTTCGCTGCCAGTTTGTATCAGGTTGGCCAAGCTGATTGAACGAGCACCACCCTGCGTCGGTATGGATCACGCCCTTGGCGCGCAATACGCTCTGTTCGGCCAGCCAGCGCCTGAGTGCGGCTTGTTCGAATTGCTGCTGCGGTGCGATGCGCCAGCCAACGCTGTACGGTGTCTGGTTGAGCTGGTTTTCGCACTGCCAGAGATCATTCGCTTGCCAGAGTCGACCGCTGATACCCGCGTCGGCAGCAGCCGGCAGCGCTGCCAGTACCGGCTGCTGCCCCGGCGTTGTGGCACCGGGCAACAGCTGGCGTTCGACTTTGCCGTGGCTGCAGGGAATGGCATCGGGCCATTGGGTCCGGAGTATCTGCTGTTGTTGTGCACCCAGCTCATCGATCTTGTTGGCGATCAGCAGCCCGGTCAGTGGCAGTGCCTGTCGCTGCACTGGCGGCAGGCTATCCAGATCCAGCAGTTGGGATGCTTCACACACCATGATCAGTGGTTTCAGGTCGAGCACTCCCCGCCAGGGCGCATCAGCGAGCTGTTGCAGCAGGCTGACGGGATGTCCCAGGCCCGAGCACTCAATCCATAACCGGTCAGGCCTGGCCTTGCGCAGCAGGCGCGTCAGTCCGACCTGGAACGGCACGCCGTTAATGCAGCACAGGCAGCCTCCAGGTATTTCGCTCAGGCTGACAGCGTCATCAGCATTGGCGCTCAACAGCGCCTGGTCCAGCCCGATCTGGCCAAACTCATTGATCAGGATCGCCCAGCGCTCTTCAGCGGGGCGTTGCGCCAGCAATGCCCGCAGAAGACTGGTCTTGCCTGCCCCCAGCGGACCTGCGATCAGATGAGTGGGTATCTGGCTTAGCATGGTAAGGTGGGTTCCACGTGGAACAAAATATAAAGACTATCGAATATCTTATTCTTAATAGATTTTGTATATCTTGGCGCTTTCGCGCGCGGTTTCTGTCGCTGGCTCATCGTCCTTGCCATGCGGGAATGGGTGGGGTGCCAGCTCGATGTGCAACTGACGGGTTCCATGCAGATCGATATAGCCACTGTAGCGGTGCTCGCCGGTAACGGTAAATTCGAAAGCGTAACGCCGAACCAGCCCGTACCGGCCTCGATGCAGGCGGGACAGCCGCACGCCGCTGAGCGCGACGCTATCATCGAGTAGTTGCAGTGCGTTGCGCTCGCAGTGGCGGCGAACCAGGGCAAGGGCGTAATCGCGCTGGCCCAGCACCTGCCACAGCCACCAGGCGAGAAAGGTGCCGGCAATCAGCAGGGTGGCGTGAGCAAGGGTAAACACGTGGACAGGCTCGAGTGGCGGTGGTGCCGGTCAGTATGCCATGGAAGCGGGTGGTGACCACAGCTGCACCCGGTTGCGACCCGATGCCTTGGCCTGATAAAGCGCCAGGTCTGCCTGACGCAGCAACTGGTCCGGGCTGCCGCTGGTGGCCAGATCGGCCACACCGATGCTGACCTGCAGTTGGTAGCGTTGGTCCAGATAAAGGAACTGCTGCTCGGCGAGGGTTTGGCGAATGCGCTCCAGTAGCAGTTGTGCCTGTTTTGCGTCGGTTTCGGGCATCAGCAGCACAAACTCCTCTCCACCGAAACGCGCGAAGATATCCGTGCGGCGTGCCTGTTGTTCGCACAGGCGGCAGAAATTCTGCAGCGCCTGGTCACCAGCCAGGTGGCCCAGTTCGTCGTTCAGTTGCTTGAAATGGTCCAGATCAAACATGGCCAGGCAGAGCGGGCGGCCATACCGCTGGCTGCGGCCGACCTCGGCAATGAGTTCCTGATGGAAAGCTCGCCGGTTCAGGGTGCCGGTCAGCGGGTCGCGCGTAGCCTGTTCCTTCAGCTGGGCAGCCATCTGCCGACTGCGTGCGAGTACCCGCTGCGTGGTCATCAGGCTGCAGCCGACGAAGCCCAGCACCAGCGCCGGAATGGCGAAGTTGTACGACAGCAGGTAAGTAAAGGACGCATAGGGTTGAACATAGGGCGCGTCGTGCCACCAGTCGAGATAGGAGAGTGTGCCGCGCAGCAGCGTGGTGATCGAATAAACCATCAGGCTTGCCCCTACCAGTAGCCGGGCAGGTCGGGTGTCGGGGTCGCTGCGCTCTCTGAACAGCAGCCAGATGGCCTGCACCGGCAGCAGTCCGGCGATGCTGGAGTAGATGCCCATCAGCAGGTCGGAGTTGCCGTGCACCAGCCAGTAATGGGTATTGGCAATCACCATGGCGCCCACGCTGACCGGTAGTGTCCACCAGGGCAGAGGTCGGCCCATGAACCTGAAGATGCCAATCAGGAACAGGGCTTCGCCGGCGAGCTGGGCAGCGTTGCCAAGGACATTAAGCAGCGGGCTGCGGGTCACGATAAAGCCGATGAACAGCGCTACGCCACCGATCAGGGTCCAGCTACCGGCCATCCAGAAGCCCGGGCCCGGTTCCCCGGGCGCCATGCGGTACAGCGCGGTTGCGCAGAGCGCGATGGCGACCAACAGGAGGATACCCAGCAGGATTGGAGAAAAGTACAGCTGGGTCATGGCGAAAGGAACGTCCCCTGTTTACGCGTTGGCTGAGTATATCGTCATGTCGCCAGGATGCCAGGCGGATCGCCGCGTCGGACGACTGATGAGCGAGGGTCTTCGGACTAGGAACGCTGCGGCTGACTGACCTCAAGCACCCTAATCCTGTCGGGCTGCGGATAATGCCAGCGAACATTCACATCCCAGAGAGTCACGCCATACTCGCGCTCCGGGCCGGGTTGCTGGTAGGCCGGCTTCGGGTCCTGACTCAGGCATTGCTCGATCAGCGCTACCAGCGGCTGCCCAAGCCGTGTCTGATGTGCCTGTGCCTGTGCCAGTGCTGCATCGCTCCAGCTCACCGGCAGGGCTGGCGGCGGTATTGGTGCAAGCGGGTTGACGGCATTCTCAATACAGTCAGCGTAGGGCACGTAGGGCTTTATATCCAGCACCGGGGTGCCGTCCAGCAGATCCACGCCGGACAGCAGCAGGCGGTTTTGCTCAATGCCTTCCAGCCTTACCACCGATTGGCCAATCGGGTTGGGACGATGGGTAGCGCGGCTGGCAAATACGCCGATACGCTGATTGCCGCCCAGCCTGGGCGGCCGCACGCGCAGGTGCTGCGGGCCACTGGCGGCCGCGTGAAAGACAAAGATCAGCCACAGATGACTGACGCCCTCAAGCCCTTCGAGTGCTTCCGGCTGGTTGTAGGGCGGCAACAGCTCCAGGCTTGCGGTTGCGGCGGGCGCCAGCAGGGGCTGGCGCGGAATGGCGAACTTTTCTGCGAAGCAGGAGTGGATGATACCTACCGGGTCAAACTGCCAGCTCATGGGGTCAAGGTCGTCAGCGGGGGAATGCAGTCCGGGCGATCGGCGGTGATCAGATGGCTGCAGCCCTCGATTTCGATGATTTGCAGGCGTTCTGCCTGGCGGGCGCTGTGCAGCATCGCACGGGGCTCCAGAATACGATCCGCGCTGGGAACCAGAATCGCCCCGCGGCAGACGTGCTGATAGATGTCCGGGGTATTGGTCTGCATCCAGTTGGCCAGATCCAGAATATTGTGGACGAAGGTGCTGCCGCGTTTCGGGTTGAATGGCAGTGCCATGATCAGCTCGCGCTTGCGCGGATTGTCGAGTGGACCGAACAGGCTGCGGTTGGTGGCCGAGATGGGCTGCTGTTGCCAGGCAAACAGATAGAAGGGCAGAAACCAGCGGAAGAATCGTGGTACATCGCGATAGGGCTTGCCCTGGGGCAGTACCGGCGCCTCCAGTATGACCTCAACCCGCGTGAACAGGTCCGGGCGCTGGCGCGCCGCCTCCAGTACTACGGCGCCGCCGCGTGAGTGGCCATGCACGCGTATCTGTTTGCCGGTCGCCAGGTGCTGCAGGGCCTGGTTGAGTACCTCTGCGTCGTAGGCAATGGTGCCGGCGCGGGCCTTCGGCTGGCTGATCCAGTCTGCCTCGCTGAAGCGGGGCCGGTTGACCGGCACATGGTAGTCGGCACTGGTAAGCAGGATCAGCTGCAGGGATGGGTTTTCATAGTGCTCGGTGAAGTAGAGAAAATTCTCCACAAACCCGGGCATCACCAGGACAGTCTGTTCGGCATCCTGCGGGCCGCGGCGGGCCACGCAGGCCTGTCCGATTCGAAACAGTTCACCGTCGAAATCGACTGCCTGCACCTGCGGTGACTCGCGGCGCAGCAGCCAGCGACGCAGGCTGAACGCAATCAGAACGAACAGGCCGATCAGACCTATCAGCAGTTGCATGGGGCCTTCTCCTGAAAGCGGGTTTCAAAAATACGAGCTTAGCGCAGTTGATAATGGCGTGATGCCACCCGGGTGGGCGATTGCGGGCTGATCTACTCGCCATCGTAGAGCCATACCCGACTGGCCTGCAGCTGATAGCTTGCATCCGCCAGCGCGTTGCTGGTCTGCTCGACGCGCAGGGTACCCTGTACCCAGTAGGGTTGGTAGATGTCGTCGATCACCACGCCATCCGGATACTCGACCAGGATGATCTGGTTGGGCGGTGGTGGCGGCACATGGATGCAGGCGCCGGCGTACGGCACCAGAAAGAGGCTGGTGTAGCGTCCCTGATCGTCGGTTTCCAGCGGGACCGGATAGCCGCCTATACGCAACTCCTTGCCATCGTACTCGCCGACGACGCGGGTCGAGTACATCACCTCGGGGAGCCCCTCGCGTTGTCGCAGACTGGTGTCGAAGTTGCCATCGGCATCGGGTCCGAAGCCATGTTCGATATCGGGCATGTCGAGCATCGCCTGGTAGTCCTCGGCGGGCAGCAGATCGAGCCAGTCGACCGTCAACGGTTGCGCGGCATGGACTGGCAGGGCAATAGCAAGCGTCAAAAGGGCGTAGCGCAGCAGCATTGGGGTTTCCATCACAGGAGCGAGGCCGGCATCAGACCGGCGTTGGTGCGCAGTGTTCCACAGTCGCTGGTTGCCGGCTACTCGGCCCAGCGTTCGCGGATCTGATTTATTTCGTCCAGACGCCGTATAAAGCACTCGACCAGTTGCGGATCGAAGTGTCTGCCGCTCTGTTCGCGAATCAGTGCAACGGCATCCTCGACTGTCCAGGCCTTTTTGTAGGGGCGTACGCTGGTGAGTGCGTCAAATACGTCGGCGATGGCAACAATGCGCGCCTCAATGGGGATGTCATCGCCGGCGAGTCCGGCCGGATAGCCGCTGCCGTCCCATTTTTCGTGATGCCCGAGAGCAATACGCCGAGCCATCTGCAGCATGCTGGCGTTGTGCTCGCCGATGATCTGTGCGCCGATTTCCGGGTGCTTCTGCATGATCAGCCATTCGTTTTCGTCGAGCTTGCCCGGCTTTTGCAAAATGGCGTCCGGGATGCCGATCTTGCCGACATCGTGCATGGGCGCAGCGTGCAGCAGTTCTTCGGCTTCGTCCGGGCTGAAGCCGGCCTCCAGCGCGATGATGCGCGAGAAGTGGCTCATTCGGATGACATGCAGGCCGGTCTCGTTATCCTTGTATTCGGCCGCCATGCCCAGGGCCTGAACGATATTCAGACGGGTCTGGCGCAGCACTTCGGCGCGCACCAGAGACAGATGGGTGCGTACCCGTGCCTTGACGATCGGGGCGCTGACCGGTTTGCTGATGTAATCGACCGCGCCCAGCTCAAAGCCGCGTATCTCGTCCTCTACGCTGGACAGGGCGGTGACGAAGATCACCGGGATATCGCTGGTGTGTGGATCACTTTTCAGCTGCGCGCAGACCTCATGGCCGGTCATGCCCGGCATCATGACATCCAGCAGAATCAGCTGTGGCCGTTCGGCGGCAGCCAGCTCCAGTGCTCGCTGGCCGTCACGGGCAAACAGCAGTCGGTAGTCATCCTGCAGAATGTGTTTCAGCACGTGCAGGTTCGCGGGTTCGTCGTCGACCAGCAGCAGCGCCGGGCGTTTGTCCTTGAATGGCATTGGCGGATTCAGCCCTCGGTCTCGGTAGCGGCAAGGCTGCGCTCGGCTTCCAGCAGCGAGATCGCAGTCGCAAAATCAAAGTTGTCCAGCGCCTGCTCCAGAGCCTGGCGCTTGTCCTGCTCCAGCGTGTCGGCCAGTTGCTGCAGCGCCTGTTCGTTGACCTCGCCGCGGTTGAGAACCGTGATCAGATTATCGACCAAGTGCTGGCGCTGCTCTCTCGACAGAGTGCTGTGGCTCTTGTGATGCCGGCGTTGGCCAGGCTCTGGCATGGCGGCCCGGGTCTGCTCCGCGGCGGTCAGCAGGGCGTGCAGGGCGTCTGCCAGCGCAGGCGTCGGTGTTTGTGTGAGACGTTTCTCGAGTTCGGCAGCGGCCTGCTGCAGCTGCTGCAGCGACAGGTTGCCGGCGCTCCCGTTGATGCGATGAACCAGGCTGCGGGCCTGTTCGGCTGACGGTTGCTGCAGCGCCTGTTCGAGCTCTGCGAGCCGCGCCGGCAGATCGGCCAGGAAGCGCTGGATCGCCTCAATCAGCGCCTGACGATCGCCCCAGCGCTGCTCGCCAGCGTACCAGTCAACCAGCTGCGGCCCCCTGGCGGTAGCGGGCTTCAACGACACCTCATCAGCAAGTTGCAGACCCAAGACCCGGGCAATCTCGCGCTTAAGTGCCTCGCGATCAACCGGCTTGGAGGCGAAGCCCTCCATGCCGGCGGCACGGGCCGCCTCGCGGTCGCGGTCCAGCACGCTGGCTGTCAGGGCGATGATGGGGGTGGGCGGATAGCCCATGTTGGCCTCGTAGCGGCGGATGATCCGGGTAGCTTCCAGGCCATCCACCTCGGGCATCTGCATATCCATCAGGATCAGGTCAAAGCGGTCGTCGACAACGCGCTCGAAGGCACTCAGGCCATTACCGGCGCTGTACACCCGGTGGCCCTCGGCACGCAGCATCACTTCCATCAGTTGCACGTTTTCGGCGACGTCATCGGCGACCAGAATGCGCAGCGGCGGCAGTTCGATATTGCCGGCAGTTTTATTTGCCAGCTGCGCGGTGAGGTCGTCCAGCGGCTCCAGTGGCAGCCTAACCGCAAACGTGGAGCCCTGTTCCGGCACGCTGCTGACCCGGATCTCGCCGCCCATCAGCTCAACCAGCTGGCGCGCAATGGTGGTGCCCAGGCCGGTGCCGCCGAAACGCCGGCTCATTGAGGCGTCTGCCTGCGCGAACGGTTCGAAGATTTGCTGAATACGCTCGGGCTCAATGCCGATGCCGGTATCGCTGATACGCAGGCATACTCCATCGCTGTCAGCGTCGACCTGCAGGCGCACGCTGCCCTGACGGGTAAACTTGATGGCGTTACCCAGCAGATTGGTCAACACCTGCCGCACCCGCATGGGGTCACCACGGTAATGCTCCTGTTGCGCGTGATAGTCGAACTCGAGCGCCAGGCCCTTCTGACCGGCTTCCAGCGAAAATACATTGATCAGTTGTCGGCACAGGTCGCGCAGCGAGAAGGCGTGTTCTTCAAGCTGGACCGCTCCCTTCTCCAGCTTGGCAGTATCAAGAATGTCGTTAAGCAGCCCGAGCAGTGAGCGTGCAGACTGGTTTACGGTTTTCAGGTACTTGCGCTGGGTGCTGCTCAGCGACTCATTCAACAGCACTTCGCTGAAGCCGATAATGGCGTTCATCGGGGTGCGAATTTCGTGGCTCATATTGGCAAGGAAGGCGCCCTTGGACTCGGCGGCCAGTTCCGCGCGCTCCTTGGCGGCGAGCAGCGCCAATTCCATACGGTGACGCTCGCTGAGATCGGTAACCAGCATGACCACCTTTGCCGGGCGGCCATAGGCGTCGATGATGGGGTTGAAGTAGATCTGGGTGTGAATGCTGCTGCCGTTGGCATGACGCAGGGTGTATTCGCCTGCCAGATACTCGCCTTCGCGTACCTTCTGCCACTGCTGCGGATCAAATTGTCCGCTTACCAGCAGTTGCTGCAGATGCCGACCCTCCAGCTGCTCCGCCGGGTAACCGGACAGATCGATAAAGCGGCGGTTGGAGAAGATGATCCGGCCGTCGAGGTCGATATCCGCCATGCCCTGAGCCTGACTGATGGCCCGAACGATACCCTTGAACTCGGCATTGCGCAGTTTGGCATCGGTGATATCGATGATCACGCCGTCGATCCACTCGGCATTTCCCTGTTCGTCGAAAATCGCGCTGGCATATTCGCATACCCAGCGCAGTTGGCCGTCGCGATGGAAAATACGGTATTCGAGCGTGTGTTTCTCGCGTCGGCCGATGGCGCCCATGACGTGCTCAACGGTGAAGTCGCTGTCGTCCGGATGAATCAGGTCGGCGAAGCTCAGCTCTCCACTGAGGAAACGCTCGGCCGGCCAGCCGGTCATCTGTTCAACAGCGTCGCTGATGAACAGCATGCGCCAGTCTTCCCTGGGCAGGCAGCGAAAGGTAACCCCGGGGATGTTGGCAATGAGGCTGCGGTATTGCTCCTCGCGCTCACGCAGCGACTTCTCCAGCAGGTGACGCTCGGTTATGTCGCTGATAAATCCGACGAAATGATTCCGACCCTTGAGCGTCGCCTGGCCCAGGGCAACCCTGACCGGAAACAGTGTGCCATTGCGCCGGCGACACCAGGTTTCCAGATTCATCCCGGTGCGAGGGGGATGTCCGGCATTGCTGAAATCCTGCAGGAAGGCGTGTGTCTGTGCCGCCGAATCCTCGGGCAGCAGGATATCGATATGTTGTCCGACCAGTTCATCGCGCGGCCAGCCAAACAGGCTTTCTGCGGCATGGTTGGCTTCCTCGATGATGCCGCTGGTATCCCAGGTAATGATGGCATCAATGGCGGTATCGGCGATGCTGCGGATGCGCTCGGTATTGGCCTGGACCCGCTGGTACAGCTGACTGAAGCGCACCATCGCGTTGATTACGCCAACCAGACCGCCGAACACGACAACGGCGAAGGCGATCAGCAGTCCGTTGTTTTCCTGGTCGTTGAGCTGCGGCACGAAATCCGGCTGGGCGCTACCGACAAAGCGGGCTGCCGCCATACCGGCATAATGCATGGATGAAATTGCCAGCCCCATGACGATGGCGGCAATCAGCAGATGGGTGCGGCTCTCATGACCCAGACCAAAGCGCACCCAGAGCGCCAGAACCGCCATGGCCACGGCGATGATCAGCGATGCGAAAAACCATAGCGGGTCGAACCGTAACAGGGCGTCCATGCGCATGGCTGTCATGCCGTAGTAATGCATCATGCCGATTCCGGCACCAATCAGAACACCACCACTGAGCATGATTCGCCAGTCGAGATTCGGTCGTGCGAGCAGATGCAGGGCCAGCAGCGACGCAGCCATTGCCGGCAGCATCGACAGCAGCGTAGTTGCCTGGTCGTATCGGACAGGCAACGGCAGGGTGAACGACAACATGCCGATAAAGTGCATGGCCCAGATGCCGCCGCCCAGTACCATGGCTCCGCTGATCAGCGCGCCCTGGCGGGTGGGGGTGGTGGTTGCTTGCCGCGCGAGGCCGGCTACCTGCAAGCCGAGCCATGAGGCAGCGATGGCGACAAGCACCGAAACCAGTAAAAGGACGTCATGGTGGTGGCCATGCAGCAGCTGCCCTTGGTGCAGATCTGCCTGATAGAACCAGGAATGGGTCAACACGGCTCGCTCCTTACAGGCCTGGTGCGCCCAGGGGCGCAAGGAAGCGCGCGGTCATCCCGCATCCGGCGTGTGACAGCACAGGGTTATCATAGCGTCGTCGGTGCTGGCTGCCCAGCCCGCACCGTATCAGCGCTCAGCGTTTGGGTTATCGGCGGGCAAGCCCTCGGCTTGAGCGGGCTGCAGCAACGCCTGCCACTGCTGACGTATGGTCTGCAGGGCGCGTTCCCCGCCCAGTTGGCCGCGGAACAGCAGCACGCTGCCGAGGATCGTCGCGTACTGAATCATTGCCATGCCACGGGCAGTACCGGCGGGCACCAGCGGCGCAAGCAGGCGCGCGGTCTGCTCGACCCGGGCCTCGTCCACGGCGGCAACAATATCGCGGGCGTAAAGGTCGCGCTGGGCAAAGTCGCGGATGGCGAACTCGACCTTCATGCGTTTGAACTCGACCGCCGGCCCCTCGAACATCAACAGCAGTACCCGTTCAACTTCCTGCTCGGGGCTCAACTGCGGATCCAGCCCCGGTTGCCAGTAGCGCAGGCCCTTCATGCGCTGGGCCTGCCACTGATCAAGAAACAGCCGAATGAACTGCGGCAGGTCCTCGAAATGCCAGTAGAAACTGCCGCGGGTCACCTTCAGGCGCTTGGCCAGAGGCAGTACCCGCAATTGATCGAAGCCGCCCTCAAGGATGGCCTCGGTGGCGGCGTTGAACCAGTCCTGTGGGGTCAGCACGGCGCGGCCGGTTGGGCGACCGCGGCGCCCGGGTTTGCTGGCAGTCGGCATGTGATGACTCCGGTGAATGTTTCGGCCGAGCATTATAAGTCGGACGAAGCCTGCGTCATATCTATTTCCATACACAATTGACAATACACATGTGTATTGAGATTTTGTCTTCAGGACGGCTGCCATCGCAACCGCATGATCGACACCTCAGGAGTTCGCCATGTACCACCAGACCGAACGCTCACTGGATCTGCAAAAGCGCGTTTCCGATTTTATGGACGCGCACATTTTCCCCAATGAACAGCGTTACGAAGAAGAAATCCGCGCCAACGAGAAGGCCGGCAATGCCTACACCACCGTCAAACTGATGGAAGAGCTGAAGGCCAAGGCCCGCGCCGAAGGTCTGTGGAACCTGTTTCTGCCGGAAGCCGAGCACGGCCCGGGTCTGAGCAACATGGAGTACGCCCCGCTGGCCGAGCTGATGGGGCGGGTGCCGGGCATGTGGGCGTCCGAGGTGTTCAACTGCGGCGCGCCGGATACCGGCAACATGGAAGTGCTGGCCCGCTACGGCACCAAGGAGCAGCAGGAGCGCTGGCTGACCCCGCTGCTGAACGGCGAAATCCGCTCTGCCTTTGCCATGACCGAGCCACTGGTGGCGTCCTCCGATGCCACCAATGTGGAAACCCGCATCGAGCGCGACGGCGACGAGTATGTGATCAACGGCCGCAAGTGGTATATCTCTGGCGCCGCCAACGAGCGCTGCGAGATCATGGTGGTGATGGGCAAGAGCGACCCGGACAACCCGAACCGCCACCAGCAGCAGTCGATGATTCTGGTGCCGATGAATACCCCTGGCGTCACCGTGCTGCGTGATATGGGCTGCTACGGCTATATGGACCCGCCCTATGGTCACCCGGAAATCATCTTCGAGAACGTGCGCGTGCCGGCCAGCAACATGCTGCTGGGTGAAGGCCGGGGCTTCGAGATTGCTCAGGGCCGCCTTGGCCCGGGTCGTATTCACCACTGCATGCGGGTGATCGGTCAGGCTGAACGCGCGCTGGCGCTGATGTGTGAGCGTCTGAGCAAGCGCGTTGCGTTCGGCAAGACGCTGGCCGAGCAGGGCGTGTGGCGTGAGCGCATCGCCGAGTCGCGGATCATGATCGATCAGGCGCGCTTCCTGGTCATGAACGCGGCGTACCTGATGGATACCGTTGGCAACAAGGTCGCGGCCAAGCAGATTGCGATGATCAAGGTGGCAGCGCCGAACATGGCGTGTCAGGTCATCGACTGGGCGATTCAGGCCCACGGCGCCGGTGGTTTCTCCTCCGACTTCCCGCTGGCGCAGCTGTACGTCTACGCCCGGCACCTGCGCACCGCCGATGGTCCGGATGAAGTGCACCGCAACGCGATTGCCAAGGCGGAGCTCAAGCGCTTCCAGTAATGCGGTGAGTGGTGAGCAACCCCGCAGTGCCACATGGTGCTGCGGGGTTTTTGCTTGGGAACGCCTGTGAGGACGCTTTTTGTTGGGGCGTTTTTTAGGGCTAGTTGGCGCGTAATCTGACAGTTCGCTTTTCGCCTTCTCCGGCGAGCCAAGGGGGGCCGCTTGCCCGGCCCCCCTTAGCGATCCCCCCGGGCACCCGGCTACGCGGCCCTTCGGGTTCGCTGCGTTGCTCGGCCTGACGGGGGCCGGCAGAACTCGTCGCTACGCTCCTCAGACAGGCTGCCGTCCTATCTCCCGTCAGCCCTGCGCTACTCGCCCGCGTAAACGGGGATTGGTCCGTGCAGTTGTCGCTTCTGGATATTTAACCCAACAAAAAAGGCGCAACACCCAGTGTTGCGCCTTTCTCGGTTATCCCGCCAGCAAACTTATTTGCCGATCAGCGCCTCAACCTCGGCAATGCGCGCTTTCAGCGTCGCCATATCCGGGCAGCGCAGCGTCGCGTGGCCGACCTTGCGACCGGCCTTGAAGGCCTTGCCGTAGTGGTGCAGATGGCAGTGCTCAATGGCCGTGACGGCGTCGACGGCGGGGACTTCGCCGATAAAGTTCAGCATCGCGCTTTCACCGACCTTGGCGGTCGAGCCCAGCGGCAGGCCGGCGATGGCGCGCAGGTGGTTTTCGAACTGGCTGCACTCGGCGCCTTCGATAGTCCAGTGGCCGGAGTTGTGCACGCGCGGGGCGATCTCGTTGGCTTTCAGGCCACCGTCGACCTCGAAGAATTCGAAGGCCAGCACGCCGACGTAATCCAGCTTGTCGAGCACGCGGCCAACGTAGTCTTCGGCCAGTGCCTGCAACGGATGATCGGTACTGGCGATCGACAGCTTGAGGATGCCGTTTTCGTGGGTGTTGTGCACCAGCGGGTAGAAGCGGGTTTCCCCGTTGCGGGCACGTACGGCAACCAGCGACACCTCGCCTGTGAAGGGCACAAAACCTTCCAGAATGCAGGGTACGCTGCCCAGTTCGGCGAAGGCATCGGCCACATCGTCGGGGTGGCGCAGGACTTTCTGGCCCTTGCCGTCATACCCCAGAGTGCGGGTTTTCATCACCGCCGGCAGGCCGATGCGCTTGACCGCAGCATCGAGGTTATCCTGCGACTGGATGTCGGCAAACTCCGGGGTCGGGATGCCGAGGTCCTGGAACATCGACTTTTCAAACCAGCGGTCGCGAGCGATGCGCAGTGATTCGGCGTTCGGGTAGACCGGGACGAACTGCGAGAGGAAGGCGACGGTTTCGGCCGGGACGCTTTCGAACTCGAAGGTCACCACGTCGACTTCTTCGGCCAGCTGGCGCAGGTGATCGGTATCGCTGTAGTCGGCGCGGATGTGCTCACCGAGGGCCTGGGCGCAGGCATCCGGGGCCGGGTCGAGAAACGCGAACTGCTGGCCGAGCGGGGTGCCGGCCAAAGCCAGCATGCGACCCAGTTGTCCACCACCGATGACGCCGATCTTCATATCCGATTCCTCAAGCCTGACGCGGGTCTGGGTTGTTCAGCACGTTGTCGGTCTGCTGGGTGCGGAATTCCTGCAGCGCCTTGCTGAACTGCGGGTGCTTGCCGCCGAGAATGCTGGCCGACAGCAGCGCTGCGTTGACCGCACCGGCCTTGCCGATGGCCAGAGTGGCGACCGGCACGCCGGCCGGCATCTGCACGATGGACAGCAGCGAATCGACACCGGAGAGCATGGAGGACTGCACCGGCACGCCGAGCACCGGCAGGTGAGTCTTGGCCGCGCACATGCCCGGCAGGTGGGCTGCGCCGCCGGCGCCGGCGATGATCACTTCGATGCCGCGATCGGCCGCTTCTTCAGCGTATTGGAACAGCAGATCAGGGGTGCGGTGGGCGGAAACCACCTTCACTTCGTAGGGAATGCCCAACTGTTCAAGCATGTCGGCCGTATGGCTCAGGGTGGACCAGTCGGACTTGGAGCCCATGATCACGCCAACCAGTGCGGTCATCTGTAGTGCCTCGCTCATCAGGGCCGCCTCGGCGGCAGAAACCAACAAGCCACGGCAGCGGACTGGCGTGGCTTGCTTGGAGAGTGCAGACCCCGTGGGGTCTGCCGCTAAACAGACGGCGCAGTATACCCGTAATTGGGCAAATGCAGTAATGCGCCTGTCGGTTAGCTGGCGTTGCGGCCGGGGTAGCGCGCGCGCGGTGTGGCCATCGGCAGCGGGCCTTCGCCGATCTGGCGAAACTCGTTGGTTTCCGAGTCGTAGGCGCGAATGTGCGCGGTCTCGATGTCGTACACCCAGCCGTGAATGAACAGTTCGCCGCGAGCCAGTCGCGAAGCCACCGAGGGGTGGGTGGCCAGATGCTGCAGCTGAGCGATGACGTTTTCTTCGGTCATCATCGCCAGCTTGTTGTCGCAGCAGTCGCAGTTGTCTTCGACCACGATCTTGGCGACCTCGGCGTGGCGCAGCCAGGCCTTAACGGTGGGCAGTGAGTCGAGGGTTTCCGGGGCCAGTACCGCTTTCATTGCGCCGCAGTCGGAGTGGCCGCAGATAATGATGTGCTGCACGTTGAGCGCGAGTACCGCGAACTCGATGGCGGTCGACACGCCGCCCATCATCTGGCCGTAGGGTGGCACCACGTTGCCCACGTTGCGCGAGACGAACAGGTCGCCCGGCGCACTCTGGGTGATCAGCTCCGGCGCCACGCGCGAATCGGCGCAGGTAATGAACATGGCACGCGGGACCTGCTCGTGCGCCAGCTTCTTGAACAGCTCCTGCTGTTCCGGGTAGACCTCGTTACGAAAGCGGTTGAAGCCGTCGACGATCTGCTTGAGGGCTTCTTCGGCGCTTTCGTTGCGTCTGGAATCTTTATTCATGTCGCAGTCTCAATCCTTGGTTGGGCTGAACGGTAGACGATCAGTTTCCCGGTCACGACACCGACGCCGTTGCAGCGCTGCTCGCAGCGCCGCAACGGCACCCGTGTGGTGTCAGGCCTCAATCTCGATCAGGATCTCGCCCGGATTGACGCGATCACCCTTGGCGACGTTGACCGCCTTGACGGTCCCGGCGATGGCCGCCTGGATTTCGCTTTCCATCTTCATGGCTTCGCTGACCAGTACGGCCTGACCGGCCTTGACGCTGTCGCCGACCTTGACCAGCACGTCGACCACGTTGCCCGGCATGCTGGTGGTCACGTGGCCCGGTTCGCTGGCCTGCTTGCGCTTGCTGCTGCCTTCGCCAACGAAGGCATTCAGCGGCTCGAACACCACTTCTTCCGGCATGCCGTCGAGGCTCAGGTAGAAGTGACGCTTGCCGTCGCCCTTGACGCCCACACCGGTGATGTCGACACGGTAGGACTCGCCGTGAACATCAATGATGAACTCGGTCGGTACGCCTTCGCTGGCGGCAGCCGGTGCGCCTGCGCCCGGTGCCGGCAGCAGTTGCTCGGGCTTGAGGGTGCCGGCTTCGCGCTCTTCGAGGAACTTGCGGCCGATGTCCGGGAACATGGCGAAGGTCAGCACGTCTTCTTCCGACTTGGCCAGTGCACCGACTTCAGCGCGCAGGCGGTCCATTTCCGGCTTGATCAGATCAGCCGGGCGCACGTCGATCACCTCTTCGCCGCCGATGGCCTGACGACGCAGCGTCTCGTTGACGGTGCCCGGTGCCTGACCGTAGCGGCCTTGCAGGTAGAGCTTCACCTCGTTGGTGATGGTCTTGTAGCGCTCGCCGGCCAGCACGTTGAACACCGCCTGGGTGCCGACGATCTGCGAGGTTGGGGTCACCAGCGGCGGGAAGCCGAGGTCCTCACGCACCCGCGGGATTTCCGCGAATACGTCCTGGATGCGGTCCAGTGCGCCTTGTTCCTTCAGCTGGTTGGCCAGGTTGGACATCATGCCGCCCGGTACCTGGTTGACCTGCACGCGGGTATCCACGCCGGTGAAGTCGCTCTCGAACTGGTGGTACTTCTTGCGCACGGCGTGGAAGTACATGCCGATTTCCTGCAGCAGCTCCAGATCCAGACCGGTGTCGTACGGGGTGCCTTTCAGCGCGGCAACCATCGACTCGGTGCCCGGGTGGCTGGTGCCCCAGGCCATGGACGAGATAGCGGTGTCGATGTGGTCGGCACCGTTTTCGATCGCCTTGAGCTGACACATGGCGGCCAGGCCGGCGGTGTCGTGCGAGTGAATGAACACCGGCAGGTCGAGTTCGGCTTTCAGCGCCTTGACCAGATCGCCGGTGGCGAATGGGGTCAGCAGACCGGCCATGTCCTTGATGGCGATGGAATCGATGCCCATCGCTGCCATGTCCTTGGCCTGCTGCACGAAGGTTTCAACCGTATGCACCGGGCTGGTGGTATAGGCGATGGTGCCCTGGGCGTGCTTGCCGGCCGCCTTGACTGCTTCGATGGCGACCTTGAGGTTGCGCACGTCGTTCATGGCATCAAAGATGCGGAATACGTCGATACCGTTTTCGGCAGCCTTGGCAACAAAGGCGCGAACCACGTCGTCGCTGTAGTGACGGTAGCCAAGCAGGTTCTGGCCACGCAGCAGCATTTGCAGGCGGGTGTTCGGCAGCGCCTTGCGCAGGGTGCGCAGACGCTCCCAGGGATCTTCTTTCAGAAAGCGCACGCAGGCGTCAAAGGTCGCGCCGCCCCAGACTTCCAGCGACCAGTAGCCGACCTGATCCAGCTTGTCGCAGATCGGCAGCATGTCTTCGGTACGCAGACGGGTCGCCAGCAGAGACTGGTGGGCGTCGCGCAGGATGGTATCGGTAACGGTGATTTTGCGTGTGTTGCTCATTCTCTGTTCCTCATCAGCTTCAAGCGCCAAGCTGCAAGCGGTGTGTCTTGTCGCTTGCGGCTTGAAGCTTGCCGCTAGTGTCATAGTCCGGCGTGGGCGGCAATCGCGGCTGCGATGGCGAGCGCCAGCTCCTCGGGTTTGCGTTTGATCGAGTAGTTCAGCAGCTCGGGGTGGGCTTCCACGAAGCTGGTGTTGAACACGCCGGAGCGGAACTCGGCATTACGCAGGATTTCCTGGTAGTACGGGGTTGTGGTCTTGACCCCCTGCAGGCGCATGTCGTCCAGCGCACGCAGGCCGCGGTCCAGCGCCTCTTCCCAGGTCATGGCCCAGACGATGAGCTTGAGACACATGGAGTCGAAGTTCGGCGGAATGGTGTAACCGGTGTAGATCGCGGTATCGACCCGCACGCCCGGACCGCCCGGTGCGTAGTAGCGGGTAACCTTGCCGAAGGAGGGGAAGAAGTTGTTCTTCGGGTCTTCGGCGTTGATCCGGAACTGGATCGCAAAGCCCTGGTGCTGGATGTCTTCCTGCTTGATCGACAGCGGCAGGCCGGAGGCGATGCGGATCTGCTCGCGGACGATGTCGACGCCGGTGATCTGCTCGGTAATGGTGTGCTCGACCTGAACCCGGGTATTCATTTCCATGAAATACACTTCGTCGTCGGCCAGCAGGAATTCGACGGTGCCGGCGTTCTCGTAACCGACCGCCTGCGCGGCCTTGACCGCCAGATCACCGATGTAGGCGCGCTGTTCCGGGGTTAGCTGCGGGCTGGGCGCGATCTCGATCAGCTTCTGGTTGCGGCGCTGGATCGAGCAGTCGCGCTCGAACAGGTGCACGGTGTTGCCGAAGCTGTCGGCGAGAATCTGCGCTTCGATGTGTTTCGGGTTGACGATGCACTTCTCGAGGAAGACTTCCGCGCTGCCGAAGGCCTTGGTGGCCTCGGAGATGACTCGCGGGTAGGCCGATTCCAGCTCTTCGCGGTTGTTGCAACGACGAATACCGCGACCACCACCACCGGACGTTGCCTTGAGCATGACCGGGTAACCGACGCGCTCGGCTTCGCGCAGCGCCTCGTCAAGATCTGCCAGATTGCCTTCGGTGCCGGGGGTGACCGGTACGCCGGCGGCGATCATGCTGCGGCGTGCTTCGGTCTTGTCGCCCATGCGGGTAATCACATCGGCTGCCGGACCGATGAACTTGATGCCGCGCTCGGCACAGATCTTTGCCAGCTCAGCGTTCTCGGACAGGAAGCCGTAGCCCGGGTGCAGGGCGTCACAGCCGGTTTCTACCGCCAGGTTAACCAGTTGGCGCGGGTTCAGATAACCGGCCAGCGGGTCGCTGCCGACGTTGTAGGACTCGTCGGCGCGTTTGACGTGCAGGGCATAGCGGTCGGGATCGGTGTAGACCGCAACCGAGGTGATGCCCATCTCCGCGCAAGCGCGGACGATGCGAACGGCAATCTCGCCCCGGTTGGCAATCAGAATTTTCTTGATCACGTACGCGTTCCTCGTGTGGGTGATCGAGTGGATGCGGTGAACAGGTTGCGTACCGCGACCGGAATGCGTGGTTCCGGTGCGACACATTGCAAAATGTTTCCCGGCTACCCTAAGCGGACGCCTCTATTCTGTGAAATGAATAATACTTGGCTTATATATAAGTGATTGCTTATATATACTGCGGCCATACAAAGCTGCTCCGTTCATCAAGGCTAGACCATCATGCGCAAATCTTTGCTGCGAATGACCCTGCGCCAGTTGCAGGTGTTCCGCGCGGTGTGTGAGCACCGCTCCTACAGCCGCGCGGCCGAAACCATGGCACTGACCCAGCCGGCGGTCAGCCTGCAGATTCGCCAGCTTGAAGAACAGGTCGGTCTGCCGTTGTTCGAATATGTTGGCCGCAAGCTGTACCTGACCGAGGCTGCGGAGTCGTTGCTGGAGACCTCTGCTGACATCTTTGATCGGCTGGAAAGCCTGGATATGAACCTGTCGACGCTGGAAGGCAGCCTGCGTGGCGAGTTGCGCCTGGCGGCGGCGAGCAGCGTGCAATACGTCCTGCCGCATCTGTTGGCTGCGTTCCGCCAGCGCTACCCGCAGGTTACCTTTCGACTGGACGTAACCAGCCGGGCACAGATCATTCAGCGTCTGGCCGACAACCGTGATGATCTGGTGATTATGGGGCTGGTGCCGGCGGATCGCGCCCTGGAGTTCTTCCCGTTCCTCAACAACCCGATCGTGGCGGTGGTGCGGCCGGATCACCCGCTCGCGCGGCAGAGTCAGATTCCGCTGGCTAGACTGGAAGAGGAAATGGTCCTGCAGCGCGAGAGCGGGTCGGGCATTCGCAAGGCCTGCGACGAATTTCTTCAGCTCAAGCGGGTACATCTGGGCCAGACCATGCAGCTCGGGTCGACCGAGGCGCTGGTGCAGGGCGCAATTGCCGGGCTGGGGGTGGCGCTGGTGCCGGGGCATGCAGCGGCGGCCTGGATACGACAGGGGGAACTGGTCTGTCTCAATATCAGCGAATTGCCGCTCAAGCGCAGCTGGTGTGCGGTGCATGCCCGAGGCAAGCGCCTGAGCCCGGTGGCAGAGGCCTTCCTCGCCTTTTTGCGCGAGGAGAAGGCGTTGATCCGGCAGTTGGCAGAACCCTTCGAACCGTCGCCTGCGATTCAGTAGAGGCGCTGCGAACGATGAAAATCGGTCTGGCCGAGCAGTTCGGGGAAGTCGCTGAAGGAGGCCTGCAGGGCCTGGCTTTCTCGATAGGCCTCGATCGCGCGGCGATAGGCCATGCGCTTCTTGTCTTCGTTGCGACGGCGTTCGCGGCGCTGGTCCACGGCGGAGTTGAAGTCACCTGCAAATTCCGGATCAAAGGCCATGTTGGCATCTCCCGAGTCAGTGGTGTTCTGGCTTCACGGAGTCAGCATGGCCTCAGAGCATGACGCGGTGATGACAGCCGCTGAGGAGCACGAGCATGTTTGAACTGGACCGTCATCTGGCCCAGGACATCGTCAATCGAGCGATGGCTATCCTGCCGTACAACGTCAATGTGATGGATCGCCAGGGAGTGATCATCGGCAGCGGCGATGCCGAGCGCATCGACAGCCGGCACGAGGGCGCCCAACTGGTGCTTGCCAACCAGCGGGTAGTGGCGCTGGACGAGCAGGCGGCAGCCTGTCTGCAGGGCGTCAAACCCGGTATCAACCTGCCGTTGCTGCACGGTGGGAGGCTGGTTGGCGTGCTGGGTATTACCGGTGATCCAGAGCAGGTCAGGCCGTTTGCCGAGCTGCTGCGCATGACCGCCGAGATGCTGGTCGAACAGCGCGTGTTGCAGGCAGAGCAGCACTGGCGCGGTCAGCAGCAGGAGGCCTGGCTGGTCAACCTGCTGGAGCGTGGCTACCCGGTAGCCAGTCTGGAGGAGGATGCGGAACGCCTGCGCATGCGCTGGAAATGGCCGCTGCAGTGCTGTTTGCTGTGCCTGGCTACAGAAAGCGACCATCAGCATTCCCAAGGGCAACTGGTGACGCTGATGCGTGCCCGTCACCCGCACGACATCATTCTTCCGCTCGGGCTGCACGAGGTCCTTTGGTTGCGCAGTGGCAAGCCGCAACCTCCGCGCCGCAGCTGGCTGGAGCAGGCCGATCAGCGGGGCTGGCCGGTGGGCCGGGTGCTGCTGGCCGAGGCGGTCACGTCGCTCGCGGATCTGCGCGAGGCGACCGAGGCTCTGATCAGTCTGCGCGATTATGTGCAGGAGATGCGGGTGTCCGAGCGTATGGTCAGTCTGGCCGACAATCGGCTGGCGGTGCTGCTCCATCAGCAGCAGGGCAGCTGGACAGTGCAGCAACTGCTGGCGCCGATTCAGCCGCTGCGCCGGGCCGATGGCAATGGTCAGCTGGTGGCCACCCTGCGCAGCTGGTTGCAGCACAATGGCCATACTCAGGCCTGCGCCGAGCAGCTGCAGGTGCATCGCAATACCCTGCGCTACCGGCTGGACCGGATTGCCGAGATTACCGGGCTGGATCTGGATCGGATGACGGATCGAATGCTGTTGAGTATCGGGTTGGCGTTGTTTCCGGAGTAGTTGGGTGGCGGCTGCCGCTACGTTCTTACTTGAATAGGCGGTCCGCGTTTGATCGGTCCCACGCTCCTGCGTGGGAGCGCCCGTCAGGATGCTCTCGTCCGGGTCAGTGTTTTATGTCTGCTGATTTGTTTTGCGCCAGAAGCGGCTGCTAACACACGCCTAATTATCGCGCTCTGGCAAACTGCCAAAGACTTGGATGGTGGAGTGTGCACCGGGTTTCGTCCCGTTTACGCGGGCGAGTAGCGCAGATTTATCGGGAAAAAGAGTCATAGGCTGTCTGAGGAGCGCAGCGACGAGTTTTATGACTCCCCGATAAATCGAGCAACGCAGCGAACCCGAAGGTCCGCGTAGTCGGGTGCCCCGGGGGATCGCTAAGGGGGGCCGGGCAAGCGGCCCCCCTTGGCTCGCCGTAAAAGGCGAAAAGCTGATTTGGCAGTCGCACTCATGCTGTAGTCGGTTCGCTGCGACTGATGGTTTACACGCTTTCGCGAGCACGTCACTTCCGACTGGTCTTGCTCTCCGCCACCGCCCCCTAACCAGAGCGGATCTACCCAGTTTCAGGTTCATTGCTATTGGGCGAGCGAACAAGAATGCGTTGCTAATTCCCGTCTATTGTTGTGCGTGGGCATAAGGCTTTTGTCCCGCAGGCTGGGTGACAATGGCCGTTGTCATCGCCGCCCATCGCGGCAAACACAATAAAAAGGAGTTCAGCATGGGTCTGGTACTGATTCTGGTCGCCCTGATTGCCTTTATCGTTCTGGCGACATCGCGCCTCAAGTTACACCCCTTTCTTGCCTTGCTGGCGGCGGCGTTGCTGGCCGGTTTCGCCTATCAGGTGCCGACTATGGAGATCGTCAAGACGATCACCGGTGGCTTTGGCGGCATCCTTGGTTATATCGGCATTGTCATTGTGCTGGGGACCATCATCGGCGTGATTCTTGAGCGCAGCGGCGCGGCAATCACCATGGCGGAGACGGTGATCAAGCTGCTCGGCGAGCGTTTCCCGACGCTGACCATGTCGATCATCGGCTATCTGGTGTCGATCCCGGTGTTCTGTGATTCGGGCTACGTCATCCTTAACTCGCTGAAGAATGCTCTGGCCGCGCGCATGAAGGTCTCGGTCATCGCCATGAGCGTGGCCTTGGCGACCGGCCTCTACGCGTCCCACACCTTTGTGCCGCCGACCCCCGGCCCGATTGCCGCGGCCGGTAATCTGGGGCTGGAGAACAACCTTGGTCTGGTGATACTGGTCGGTCTGGTGGTGTCGCTGGTGACTGCCTTTGCCGGGATGTGGTGGGCCAATCGGTTTATCGGCAAGGACATCCCGCTGGAAGACAACGGCACCCACGTGATGGACGCTGAAGACTATGCCCAGATCCGGGCCAAATACGGTGTGTTGCCGAGCGCGACCAAGGCTTTTGCACCGATCTTTCTGCCGATCGGCCTGATCTGTCTGGGCACCCTCGCCAATCTGCCGGCCAAGCCGGTGGGTGAGGGCTTCGTCTACACGCTGCTGGCCTTCCTCGGTCAGCCGGTTGTGGCGCTGGCAGTCGGTCTGGCGCTGGCCTGCACGCTGTTGCGCGCGGACAACAAGCGTCAGGAGTTCCATGACCGCGTGTTGGAGGGTATTCAGGCCGCCGCTCCGATTCTGCTGATCACCGGTGCCGGCGGTGCCTTCGGCGCCATGCTCAAGGTGACGCCGTTGGGCGACTATCTGGGGGCGACCCTGTCGGCGCTGGGTATCGGGCTGTTCATGCCGTTTGTGGTGTCTGCTGCGCTGAAGTCGGCGCAGGGTTCAACTACCGTGGCGCTGGTGACTACCTCGGCGCTGGTTGCACCGCTGCTGCCGGAGTTGGGGCTGGATAGCGAGATGGGCCGGGTGCTCTGCGTGATGGCCATTGGGGCCGGCGCGATGACCGTGTCCCACGCCAACGACAGCTTCTTCTGGGTCGTGACCCAGTTCAGCCGCATGAGTGTCGGCACCGCTTACCGTGCGCAAACCCTCGGCACCCTGATGCAGGGCATCGCCGGCATTATCACCGTCTGGCTGCTGAGTCTGGTACTGCTCTGATGAAACTGGTTATCGCCCCTGATTCGTTCAAGGAAAGCCTGAGTGCCCGTGCTGTCGCCGAAGCCATCGCGGCGGGCTGGGCGCGGGTTTATCCTGATTCTGAACTGCTGCTCTGCCCGATGGCTGATGGCGGCGAAGGCACGGTTGATGCGGTATTGGCCGCGACCGGGGGCGAGCGGCAATGGACCGAGGTCAGCGGCCCGCTGGGTGATCCGGTAACCGCCAACTGGGGATTGTTGCCGGGGCGTCGGGCTGTGATCGAAATGGCCGAGGCCAGCGGACTGCATCGGGTCGAGCCGGCGCGGCGCGATGTGCTGAGGGCGAGCAGCTTCGGCACCGGCGAGCTGATCCGCGCGGCGCTGGATGCCGGAGTGCGGCGGATCGTGCTGGGCCTCGGCGGCAGCGCAACCAACGATGGCGGTGCCGGTTTGCTGTGCGCACTTGGTGTGCGCCTGCTGGATGCCGATGGTGGGGATCTGCCACCGGGCGGCGAGGCGCTGGCGCGGCTGCGCCATATCGACCTGACCGGACTGGATACCCGGCTGGCGCAGGTTGAAGTGCTGGTTGCCGCCGATGTCGACAATCCGCTCTGTGGGCCACGTGGCGCCTCGGCGGTATTTGGCCCGCAGAAGGGCGCGACTCCGGCGCAGGTGGACCAACTGGACGCCGCGCTGGGCCATTATGCCGATGTTATGGCGTCGACTCTGGGCGAGGATCTGCGCAACCTGCCCGGCGTTGGCGCTGCTGGCGGGCTCGGTTTTGCAGCCCGCGCGGTGCTCAAGGCAGGCTTTCGCCCCGGTATTGAACTGGTGGCGGAGCTGGCCGGGCTGGCCGAGGCCGTGCAGGGTGCCGATCTGGTGATCACCGGTGAGGGTCGGCTGGATGGCCAGAGTCTGCACGGCAAGACGCCCGTCGGGGTGGCGCGCATTGCCCGTGCCGCCGGCGTGCCGGTCATTGCTCTGGCTGGCAGTCTCGGTGAAGGCTATCAGCGCCTCTATGCCGAAGGCATCGGCGCGGCCTTCAGTCTGGCACCGGGACCGCTCAGTCTCGAGCAGGCCATGCAGCAGGCCGCCGACCAGCTCAGTGCCCGCGCCGCCGACCTGGCGCGCTTTTGGCAGATTGCGGGCATGGCTGCCCGGCGCGTCTGAGGGCGGGCTATACTCCGGCGCAGAGACGCGGGAGGGATGTGGATGGAGCAGGGCGGCAAGTTGGTGAACTGGAACGACGCCAAGGGCTTCGGTTTCATTCAGCCCGATGACGGCAGTGAGCGGGTGTTTGCCCATATTTCGGTCATGCGCGGTGACGCCAGGCCGGTGACCGGTATGGCGGTGCGCTTTGTGGCCGTCGCCGACGAGCAGGGGCGACGACGGGCCGAGCACATGCGTGGTAAGGGGCTGGCGCTGGATCGCCCGGCCATTCGCCGCAAGCCGCGCGAGCGCAGCGCGCCGACGCCGACGCCGACCCGCGGGGCCGCGCGCCGTCCCGGGCGGCACCGGCACCGGGTACATAATCGGGGTGCCAAGCTGGTGGTGCTGGCGCTGCTCTGCATACTGCCACTGTTCGGCAGCCTGCAGCTGTGGCTGGAACAGGGTCAGCCCTGGTGGCTGTTAGCCTACGCCGTGGTCAGCGTCGTCAGCTTTGTTCAGTATTGGCTCGATAAACGCAGTGCCGAGACGGGGCGCTGGCGCACGCCGGAAAAGACTCTGCATCTCTCTGCGCTGCTGGGCGGCTGGCCAGGCGCGCTGGTGGCCCAGCAGCTGCTTCGCCACAAGACCCGCAAGGCGTCCTTTCAGGCTCTGTTCTGGCTGATTGTTGCCCTGCACCAGCTGGCCTGGCTCGACTGGCTGGTGCTGGACAGTACCCTGTTGGGCGGGTTGCTGCCAACCTGAGCAGCGCCCGCACGACCGGCCTGGCGATCAGAAGGTCAGGTTGGCTGACAGCCAGAGGCGTCGTCCCTCTTCCAGCACACCGGTGGTCGATCGACCGCTGACGATGTAGTCACTGCCAAAGGCGCTGCCGTCAACTGCACCAGAGCTGGTGTAGGTCGTGTAGGTTTGCCCTTTCAGGAAGTCTTTGTCGAACAGGTTGTAGATGGTTGCGTTGAACGTCAGGTTCTCGGTTGCCTGCAGCGAGCCGCCCAGGTGGAACAGGGTATACGCCTTGGTGTTCTTGCCGAGGGCATCGTACAGCGCCTGGTTGCTTGAGTAGCTGCCGTTGGCGTTGGCCAGGTTGGCATAGCTGGAGGAGAAGCGGGCTCGCTCGCCACGGTATTCGCCACGCAGCCACAGGTCGATGCGGGCGCTGGCCTGCCAGTTCAGCTTGGCGTTGGCCAGGTGCTGCGGCGTGTTGGTCAGCGGCTGGCCCTTGTCGGCACCGCTTTTCTGCTCGCTGTCGGTATAGGTGTAGTTACCGCTCAGGGTCCATGCCGGCGCCACTTCCCAGCGTGCTGCCAACTCCAGACCGCGGGTAACCGCTTCATCGATATTCACCAGCTGTGAGCAGGTTCCGCCAGCGTTGCCGGCGCAGAGCGGATCGCTCACTGGGTTGCCATTGGCGATCTTGTCCTCGAAGGTGTTGTGGAACACCGTGGCATTGGCACTGATACCATCGTAGCTGTCGTAGTACACGCCAACTTCGGTGCTGGTGGTGGTCTCCGGCTCGAGCTCGGGATTACCGATGGTCACAACGGTGCCCTGACCGCTGATACCGTTGACGCCGTCGTGCAGATCGTTCAGGTCCGGTGTCCGGTAGCCGCGGCTGACGCCGCCCTTCAGGGTCCAGCTGTCTGTTGCATTCCAGACCAGGTAGGCGCGCGGACTGATATGGCCACCAAAGGCGTCATGGTCGTCATAGCGGGCGCCCAGGGTGAGTGCCAGGTCGTCACGCAGTTGCCATTCGTCCTCGGCAAATACGGCCCAGGTTTTCTGCTCGAAGTCCTCCAGGGCGATACCGTCGGTCATCTCGGCTTCCCACCATTGGGCGCCGACGGTGGTGATGTGATTATCGCCGATGGGAGTGACCAGCTTGCTGTCGAAGATCAGGTTGGTGGTTTCCAGTTCGCGGTCATCACCGGCCAGGCTACCGGGAATCCCTGATGGACTGCCGATCGGGCTGCCGGGCAGGGTGCGGCCGATGGTCTCGGTCGTGCTGTGGGTGATGCTCGAGTCCAGTGTGCCGATGCCCAGGCGGGCTGTATGGGTCAGGGCAATCTGCTCACGTTCAAAGCGCAGTTCGTCGGCGTAACCATTGGCTGTGTCGCTGGCGGCGGTGCAGGAGCGATTCAGGCCGTCGAGGGTGCCGAGCTGGCACTCGTCGTTGTTGTAGCGCTGGCGGCCTTGCTCCAGATCGAGGCTGAAATCGTGATTCTCATGGGGCGTCAGGGTCAACCGGGCACCCAGGTTGCGGTTGTTGCCATCAACGGGTGAGGGGCCGCGCTTGCTGACCTCGCTGCCGTTACCAAAGGTCAGGTCGGACTCCTGACGTTTGAAGGCGCTGGCGCGCAGCTGCAGGCCAAGCAGGTCTTCGACCAGCGGACCGCTGGCATACACGCTGGCATTGCTGGTGGCGCCGTAATCGCTGTTTTCCTGGAGGGTGTGGTCCAGAGTCAGGGAGCCGGTCCACTCGTCAGCGACCTTGCGGGTAATGATGTTGATCACGCCGCCCATGGCGTCCGAGCCATACAGGGTCGACATGGGACCGCGAATGACCTCAATGCGCTCAATCGCCGACAGTGGCGGAATGAAGCTGGTCGAGGTTTCGTTGAAGCCGTTTGGTGTGACATTGCCGGCGGCATTCTGACGGCGGCCGTCGATCAGAATCAGGGTGTACTCGCTGGGCATGCCGCGAATGCTGATGTTGAGGCCGCCGGTTTTGCCGGTGCCCTGGCCGATGTCGATGCCTTCGACGTCACCCAGCGCATGGGCAAGGCTGTTGTAGCGCTTCTGCTGCAGATCTTGCTGGCTGATGACGCTGATGCTGGCGGGGGCATTGGTGAGCTTTTGCTCAAAACCCGAGGCGGTCACGACCAGGTTGTCGAGAGTAACCACTTCGTCGGCTTGCAGAGAAGGTGTCGAGGCGACCAGAGCAACAGCGCTGGCCAGCAGTGAGCGGCGGCGGAAGGGGAACATACACGATCTCCATCGGAAAATATCCGCGGATGATAATCAGTTGCAAATGAGAGCGTGTCGTGCAGAGTGTGTCCAAGTGTGTACGTATCCCGCAGGCCCCGCAGTTCAGGACCTGGATGGGAGTGTAAATTCTGTAAAGGCGACGGGGCGGCAAACTTGCCTTTATGGCAGGTCTGCACTGCGAATACCTCAGCAGGAAGTAATCAGGCGGCGCGCCCGCCAATCACCGGCAGTGGTTGGCGGAGTGTTGGCGGCCGGTCGGATCAGACCAGCACGCCCTGACTGCGCAGGTAGTCGTCGTAGCTGCCGGAGAAGTCGGTCACGCCATTTTCCGACAGCTCGATGATGCGGGTGGCCAGCGAGCTGACGAACTCACGGTCGTGGCTGACGAAGATCAGCGTGCCCGGGTAGTTCTCCAGCGCCAGGTTGAGCGCTTCGATCGACTCCATGTCGAGGTGGTTGGTCGGCTCGTCCATCAGCATGACGTTGGACTTGCCGAGGATCAGCTTGCCGAACAGCATGCGGCCCTGCTCACCACCGGAGATCACCTTCACCGATTTGCCGATCTCGTCGTTCGAGAACAGCATGCGGCCGAGGGTGCCGCGCACCAGCTGTTCGCCGCCCTGGGTCCACTGCGCCATCCATTCGAACAGGGTGCAGTCGTCCTTGAAGTCGTCGGCGTGGTCCTGCGCGAAGTAGCCGATGTCGGCGCTTTCGGCCCATTTCACCTCACCGGCCATCGGTGCCAGTTCACCGACCATGGTGCGCAGCAGGGTGGTCTTGCCGATACCGTTGGGGCCGATGATGGCGACTCGCTCGCCGGCTTCGATCTGCAGGTTCAGGCCCTTGAACAGGGCTTCGCCGTCGAAGCCCTGGCTGACGTTCTGCAGGGTCACCGCCTGGCGGTGCAGCTTCTTGAACTGCTCGAAGCGGATGAACGGGCTGACGCGGCTGGAGGGTTTGACCTCTTCCAGCTGGATCTTGTCGATCTGCTTGGCGCGGCTGGTGGCCTGCTTGGCCTTCGAGGCGTTGGCCGAGAAGCGGCTGACAAAGGTCTGCAGTTCGGCGATCTGGGCTTTCTTCTTGGCGTTGTCCGACAGCAGCCGCTCGCGCGCCTGAGTGGCGGCGGTCATGTACTCGTCGTAGTTGCCGGGGAACAGGCGCAGTTCGCCGTAATCCAGGTCGGCCATGTGGGTGCAGACCGAGTTCAGGAAGTGACGGTCGTGGGAAATGATGATCATGGTGCTGGTACGCGCCTTGAGTACGTCTTCCAGCCAGCGGATGGTGTTGATATCCAGGTGGTTGGTCGGTTCGTCCAGCAGCAGCACATCCGGATCGGAGAACAGCGCCTGGGCCAGCAGCACACGCAGCTTCCAGCCGGGGGCGACTTCGCTCATCGGGCCAAAGTGCTGTTCCAGCGGAATGCCGAGACCGAGCAGCAGTTCACCGGCGCGGGATTCGGCGGTGTAGCCGTCCATTTCCGCGAACTCGCCCTCCAGTTCGCCGACTTTCATCCCGTCTTCTTCGCTCATTTCCGGCAGCGAGTAGATGCGATCACGCTCGGCCTTGACCTTCCACAGCTCCTCGTGACCCATGATCACAGTGTCGATCACGCTGAACTCTTCGTAGGCAAACTGGTTCTGACGCAGCTTACCCAGACGCACGTTCTGTTCGAGCATGACCTGGCCGCCGGAGGGTTCCAGCTCGCCGCCGAGGATCTTCATGAAGGTCGACTTGCCGCAACCGTTGGCGCCGATCAGGCCGTAGCGGTTGCCGTTGCCGAACTTGACGGAAACGTTTTCGAACAGCGGCTTGGGACCAAACTGCATGGTGATGTTGGCGGTGGCGATCACGGGAGAATCCTGGCTGAGCAAAGAAGCGGACTGAAAGGGCAGCCGCGAGGGGCGGCGCAAAGCCGCGCATTGTAGCGGTTGCGTTGACGCGGCGACAGGGCCGCGCCGACCGAAGGTCGTTTGCTTTGCAGTGCTCTGATGCAGTATTTTTACAGGTGCAAACAATTATCGTTTGTAACGAGGCGCGCCGTGCAAGCATTTCACCCCCACATTCTGGCTATCGAGGACGACCCGGTTCTGGGTCTCCATCTGAAAACGTCGCTTGAGCGCGCGGGTTTCGCCATCACCGTTGCTGCCGATGGCGACAGCGGCCTGACCCTGGCGCAGCGGACAGCCTACGACCTGATTCTGCTGGATGTGATGCTGCCCGGCATCGATGGGATGGAGCTGCTCAGGCGTTTGCGGCGCCAGCACGCCATACCGGTGCTGATGATGTCTGCCCAGGGTGATGAAGGGCACCGTATTGCCGGGTTTGACGGCGGTGCCGATGACTATCTGCCCAAGCCGTTCAGCACCCGCGAGTTACAGGTGCGGATTGCCGCCATCCTGCGTCGGGTGGCCTACGAGCGGGAGCGCGACTGCGTTGTGCCGCCGGCAGCCAACGACGATCTGGTGGCGTTTGATGAGCCTGCCATGCGCGTGCGTTGCGGGGATTGCTGGTTGAGTGTCACACCGACCGAGTTTCGATTGCTGCAGGTATTGTACGAACAAATGAATGAGGTGCTGACCAAGGCCTTTCTGTACCAGCAGGTGCTGCGCCGCGGCTACGCCCGGCATGACCGGGTATTGGACATGCATATCAGCAACCTGCGTCGCAAGCTGACCCAGGCCGGAATACACAACCTGCGGCTGGAGTCGGTCTGGGGGCAGGGTTATCTGCTCAGTTGGCTACGCTGATGCCGGGGCAGCGTTCGCTATTCTGGCCGCTGGTGATTCTGGTGGCTGGATTCTGCCTGAGTCTGATCAGCGCGACCCATTACCTGAGCGCACGTATTGATCGTTATCTGTCCTTTCTGCCGGACCGGGCACTCGGTACCCTGCAGGGCTATGCCGCCGAGGCCGCGCAGGCGCTCGCTGAAGGGCCCGACGCACTGGAACGCTGGCGCAGGCAACGCATTGAGGTGTCGCCGGAGTTGCTGGTGCTGGTGGACGAGGATCGACGACCGCTGGCAGGGCAGGCATTGACCGAGCGGCAGCGGCGCATGCTCGGCTTTGTCCGTGACTATGATGGGCTTATGAGCCGCCGCGGCGATGGTCGGCCGACCATCCGGGTGCCTCTGCCGGATCAGTCTCATTACCTGGTTCTGCGTTTGCCTGAGGCACTGGCACCCTGGGGGCAGCGCGCGCTGCTCAATCTGCTGCTGCTGTACGTGGTGCCCGGGTTGCTCGCGGTATTGTTCTGCGTGTTGCTTTACTGGCTGCTTATCTCGCCGCTCGAGCACTTGCGTCGACAGGCCAACGCGATGCGTGCCGATCCCTTGCAAAGTCTGCTGCCGGCATCGCTGGCACGGCGTCGTGACGAACTTGGTGAGCTGGGGCGCTCGCTGGAGTTTCTGACCCTGCGCCTGCGTCAGTCGGTCGCCCAGCAGCGCCAACTGATGCGAGACCTTTCCCATGAGTTGCGCACCCCTCTGAGTCGGCTGGGTGTGGCAGCCGAAACCGAACTGCCGTTGCCCGAACTGCGTAACAGACTGGAGCGCGAAGTCGGCAACATGCGAGAGCTGGTCGACAGTACGTTGGAGCTGGCCTGGCTCGACAGCGTGCCCGGGCGGCTGGATTGCGACGCGGTTGATGTCAATGCGCTCTGGGATGTTTTGCGCGAGGACGCCCTGCTCGAGTCGGGCTGGCAGCCGGAGCGAATCGTGACCGCCTTGCCGCAGGGCTGCCAAGTGCTGGGTAATCTGAACGCGCTGGCGCAGGCGCTGGAAAACGTGTTGCGCAATGCCATTCGCCACTCACCGCCGCAGGGGCGGGTCTTTTTCAGTGCCGAGCAGGCCGACGGCTGCTGGACCCTGTGCCTTGCCGATCAGGGGCCTGGCGTGGCCGAGGCGGATTTACAGGTTATCTTTCGGCCCTTTGCCCGACTGAACAAGGCCCGGCCGGATGGCGACGGTTTTGGTCTTGGGCTTGCCATCGCGCAGCGTCAGATCAACCTGCAGCAGGGGCATATCTGGGCGGAAAACGGTCAACCCGGACTGCGAATCTGCATGCAACTGCCAGCTGTATAGTTTGTAAATGCGCTTTACTCTCAAATAGGAATAATTAGCATTTGTCGCGAATCGAGCTCTGCCGTCCTCTCTCGCGGGGGCGCAGCGCAGGGAATGGCTCGGTGACTGTCTGCTGAATTCTGTCATAGGGGAGTGAAGTGCATGGGAATGTTCAAGCGCCAGCAACTGGCTCTGGCGGTGGCGACCGCTGCGTTGGGGCTGTCGGTCAATGCGATAGCCGAGGATACGACAAGCGACGGAATGGTCGAGCTGCAGCCCATTACCGTGGTGACCGCCGCAGGCTACGAGCAGAACATCGCCGATGCGCCTGCCAGCATCTCGGTGATTACCCGCGAGCAGCTGGAGAAGCAGTCCTACTCCGATGTGACCGATGCCGTGCGTAACGTCCCCGGTGTGTTCGTCACCGGCGGCGGCAATATGCAGGACATCAGCATTCGCGGCATGGATGACACCTATACGCTGTATCTGGTCGATGGCAGGCCGATTTCCGCCGGCCGCATGGTCAACACCAACGGTGCCGATGGCGGCAAGCAGATCGGCCTGCCGCCGATCTCGATGATCGAGCGGATCGAGGTGATCCGCGGGCCGATGTCCTCGCTCTATGGCTCTGAAGCCATGGGCGGGGTGATCAATATCATCACCCGTCGCGGCGGTGACGAATGGGCCGGCAGCATCTCGACCGAGTACACCGGCGCCATGAACGATATCAGCAGCGACGCGCAGCAGGCTGATTTCTATCTGGCCGGTCCGATCATTCAGGGCCTGCTCGGTGCGCAGTTCACCGGCACCTATGTCGGCACCGACGAGAGCGATTACATCGGTGGTGGCGATGCCGCCGCCAGCATGCCGGAGAGCACCCGCAAACAGGGTGGCGCCGAGTTCTACCTGACACCCAACGAGCAGAATCGCTTCAGCCTCGGCTACACCGCGTCCGAGCTGAAATACACCCATACCCCGGGCAAGAGCATTGCGGCTGACGCTGATCCGTCGACTTACCGCTACGAGAAGGATGTGTATGTCTTCAGCCATGATGGCAATTATGGCGACCTGATCATCAACAGCTTCCTGCAGCACGATGTGTCCGACAAGCCGGGCACCGGCAGCACCAAGCAGGAGGAGGTCAGCCTGCTCAATACCCAGGCAAGCTACTTCTGGGGTGATCACGTGGTGACCTTCGGCGGGCAATACAAGCAGGAGGAGTTTGTTGATGAAACCAACGGCCTGCTGATCTCCAACATTCCGGGAGCGGTAAAAAGCGTCGATCGCTGGATTGCGGCGCTTTACACCGAGGTGGACTGGGCGCTCACCGACGATCTGTCTGTTACCACCGGACTGCGCTACAACGATGACGAGCTGTTTGGTGGCGAGCTGTCGCCGCGTCTGTACGGCGTCTACCGGCTGAACCCGGAGTGGGTGATCAAGGGTGGGGTGTCTACCGGTTACCGCCAGCCGACCCTGTCGGATGCGACCGAGGGCTTTGGTCGCGGCACTGGTGGCGGCGGCTCGCCAGCGCCGCATCCGCGCGCGCTGATCATCGGCAACCCGGACCTGAAGCCGGAAACCAGCACCAACTACGAGATCGGTTACGTCTACGACAACGCCACGCTGGGACTCAATACCAGCGCGATGCTGTTCCACACCCAGTACAAGGACAAGATTGCCGAGGACCGCCTGTGCGAAAGCCCCAACGGTGATCGCAACGATCCGGCGACCTGGACCTGTTCGTTCGGTGGCAACAACTATTTCTTCCTCAGCACCCGCCAGAACATCTCCGAGGCCGTTATGCAGGGCGTCGAGCTGACGTTCGACTACCGCTTCCAGCCGAACTGGAACCTCTCCAGCAGCTACACCTTTACCCGTTCCGAGCAGAAGTCCGGCGAGTTCAAGGGCGAGCCTCTGAACCGGCAGCCACGCCATATGCTCAACGGCCTGCTGGAATGGGACGTCAATGCGCGCCTGAACGCCTGGCTGCAGGGTAACTATCGCAGCAAAACCTCCGATTACATGGGCCGCACCAGCATGTCGGACGGCACGCCCGGATACGGTTTTGTCGATATCGGCGCGGGCTATCGCCTGACCGACAACGTCAACGTCAAGGCCGGCCTCTACAACGTCGCCAACAAGGAAGTGACCAACGACAGCTACGGCGTGGTACTCGATGGCCGCCGGTTGACGGTGGGCATGACGGTCGATTTCTGATCCGCCGGTCAGACTGTCTGTCAGCCCGCCCGCTGAACCCGCTTAGCGGGCGGGCTGCGTTTTGCGTCAGGGCCCTCGCCCTGCAGGAGTGTGTTGGATGAATAAGCTGGTTTTCTCGACGACAGCGGTGTGGCCAAGGACCCTTGGCCGCCTTCTGCTGGCTGTTCCGGGCGGTTACCTGTTCACCTACAGCGTGACCGCAGCTCTGGCCCGGTTGCTGCCGCTGGAGCGGGTCGATGCACTGATCAGCGCGACGCTGCTGTCGTTTGCGGTCTACACCTTGTTTGTGCTTTGGGTATTTGCCCGCCCGTTGCGGCGCGCGCTCTGGGCGCTGCCGGTGACGCTGGTATTGCTGCTGATCGGCTTTGGCCCGCACTGGTTTGCAGGGGGGGAGGTATGAGTCGCCAACCCTCATTGACCCAGTCGATGTCTGCGTTGCACACCTGGGCCAGCCTGGTGCTGGGCTGGTTGCTGTTTGCGATCTTTCTGACCGGCACCCTGGCGGTGTTTGATCGGGAGCTGAACTGGTGGATGCAACCGGAACTGCAGGACCGGCAGGTCGATCAGGCCAGTGCCGTGCAGGTTGCCCAGCGCTGGCTGGAAGCCAACCATCCGGCGGCGAGTGCCTGGAATATCGGCCTGCCGACGGCGCGCGATCCCTGGCTGAGCGTCTCGGCGGGTGAACAGCGGCGTGGCCAGCGCACGCTGATCGACGCCGAGAGCGGCGAGCAGATAACGCCGCGAGAGACCGCAGGAGGCAGTTTCTTCTTCCGTTTCCATTACACCCTGCATATGCCGCGCTTTCTCGGCATTTGGGTCGTCGGGTTTGCAGCGATGGCAATGCTGGTGGCGATTATCAGCGGCATCATCATCCACAAGAAGATCTTCAAGGACTTCTTTACCTTCCGCCCGGGCAAGGGTCAGCGCAGCTGGCTGGATGGTCACAACGCCAGCGCCGTGCTGCTGTTGCCGTTCCATCTGATGATTACCTACACCGGTCTGGTGATCTTCTTCCTGATCTACATGCCGGCCGCAACCGATGCGCTGTACAACGGCGATCGCGATGCGCTGCTGCGCGAGCTGCGCCCGGGTGCCCAGCAGCAACAGGGCGCGGCGCGCGGGGGCGAGGGCGGTCGGCCATCGCGTGAGGTGCCGGCGGCGAGCGCCGCCATGCTGCCGCTGGAGCAGTTCATTGCCCTGGGCGAAGCCCATTACGGTGCCGGCATGCTGTCCTCTCTGTCGGTCAGTCAACCGGGCCGCGTCAATGCGCGGGTCGAGGTGCGGCCGCTGCTTGGCAGTCGTCTGGAGCTGACCAAGGGCGAGGCGCTGGCCTTCAATGCGATCACCGGCGAGCTGCTGCGCGCGCCGCCGCCAACCCGCACCAGCCTGCTGGTGCAAAAAGTGATGGCGGGGCTGCATTTTGCCCAGTTTGGCGGTTACCCCATGCGCTGGCTGTATTTCATATGTGGTCTGGTCAGCAGCGCCATGATCGCCAGCGGACTGGTGCTGTATACCGTCAAGCGGCGACGGCAGTCTGCGGCACAGGGCGTCTGGCTGCGTCAGGTGGAGTGGCTCAATCTGGCCTGCGTGGGCGGACTGATGCTGGCCTGCGTGGCGCTGCTGTGGGCCAATCGCCTGTTGCCGGCGGATCTGGCCGAGCGTGAGGGCTGGGAGTTGCGGGTATTCTTCGGCGCCTGGCTGGCAGCACTGCTGCATGCACGGCTGCGCGCGCCGTTGCGTGGCTGGCTGGAACAACTGGCGGCGAGTGCGGTGCTGCTGCTGGGCGTGCCACTGCTGGATCTGCAAACCGCGCTTGCCGTTCCTGACCGCATTCGACTGGGGGTTGATCTGACCGGGTTTGGGCTCGGAGCCTTGCTGGCGCTGGCCGCGTGGAAAGTGTCAAAGCGGCCGGCGGCAACGGTTCGGGCTGCGCGACGAGCGCCTGCGGTGATGGCGGAGGTGCAGTCATGAACGCCAGTCTGCTGTGTCTGGCGCTGAGCGCCAGCTATGCCGGCATGCTGGCGCTGTGTCTGGGCACGGAGCGGCACTGGAAGCAACTGGCTGCAGCGGCGCCGCCGAGTTTGCGAGCCTGGTGCCGCCCGCTGGGCGTGTTGCTGCTGTTGCTGGCAATGCTGCTGAGTCTGCAGATCTGGCCAGCCAGCATGGCGCTGGTCGGCTGGCTGGGCATGCTGTCGCTGTGCGGCCTGGTTCTGTTACTGCTGTTGCCCTATGCGCCAAGGTTGGCGCTAGGCTTGCCACTGCTGGGCGTGCTGCTGGCGCCAGTGTTCATGTCGGGGTGAGTTCAGCCGGGGCGGTGCATGCGAAACAGCGCGCCCGTCTCGACGCGGAAGTAATCGGCCGGGCCGCCGCCGCGCAGAATCGGCTCGGCGGCAGCGGTCTGGTAGACACCGTCGACCAGCAGGCGGCGGTCGATATGGACGCCAATCACTTCGCCGAGCACCAGCCAGGTATTGAGTGCATCGCCCGCCGCGCTCTGCAGCTGGATGATCTGGGTCTTGCGGCATTCGAAGGAGACCGGGCTTTCGCCTACCCTTGGTACGTCGATCTGGCGTGATGGCAACGCGGTCAGCCCCGCCAGCGCAAACTCGTCGACCTCGGGCGCCACCGCGGCGCAGCTTTGGTTCATCGCCTCGGCCAACGGCAAGGTAGCGAGGTTCCAGACGAACTCGCCGGTCTGCTCGATATTGCTCAGGCTGTCCTTGTGGCCAATGCTGGCAAAGCCGATGATCGGCGGTATGTAATTGAACGCATTGAAAAAACTGTAGGGAGCGAGGTTCAGGATACCGTCGCTGCTGCGGCTGCTGATCCAGCCGATCGGGCGGGGGCCAACGATGGAATTGAACGGGTCGTGGGCCAGCCCGTGGCCCTGCGCGGGTTCATAGTAGTAGCTGTTGTCCTGCATGTTGCCCCCATCCGGTTATCTGATTGGTTGCCTGCCATTGCAGCGCGCCGTGGCGGCGCGCGCAAGGGGTGGCTGTGGATCAGTAGCGTTCCAGCCAGTGGGCATAGGGTGCCGGCATGACCCAGGATGGGCGCTCCACCTTCAGTTCGCGGGCGGCGTGGTAGGCCCAGTGCGGGTTGGCCAGATGCGCCTTGCCGACCATGACCAGATCCAGTTGACCGTCCTGTACTGCTTTCTCGGCGATATGCGGCTCGCCAAAGCCCCAGGCCGAGGAGACCGGCACGCCGGCTTCATCACGCACGCGCTTGGCAATCGGGCCCATGAACGCCGGAGCCCAGGGGATTTTGGCGGTGGGGATGTTAAATCCCATGCTGACGCTCATCATGTCCATGCCGGCGGCCTTGAAGCGGCGGGTGAGGTCGATCGACTCGGTCATGGTCTGCTCGTCATTGCCGTCGAACTCGATGACGCCAAAGCGGATGGTCAGTGGCAGATGTTCCGGCCAGACTTCGCGCACGGCGGCCAGGGTTTCCAGCAGGAAGCGGCTGCGGTTATCGGCGCTGCCGCCGTAAGCGTCGGTGCGCTGGTTGGCGTGCGGTGAGAAGAAGCTTTGGGCCAGATAGCCGTGGGCGAAGTGCAGTTCCAGCCACTCGAAGCCGACTGCCAGGGCGCGGCGTGCGGCCGCAACGAAATCGGCCTTGACCCGCTCGATGTCCTGCAGGGTCATTGCTTCGGGAACTTTCGGCAGGTGTGCGCCGAAGGGGATGGCCGATGGGGCGATGGTCTGCCAGCCGTTGGCCGCGTCATTGGGGATATGGTCGTCGCCTTCCCAGGGGCGGTTGGCGCTGGCCTTGCGCCCGGCGTGGGCAATCTGGATGCCCGGCACCGCGCCATTGGCCTTGATGCCGCGCACCACCGGGACGAACGCTTCGGCCAGCTGGTCGTTCCAGATACCGGCGCAGCCGGGGGTGATGCGGCCTTCCGGTGAGACGGCGGTGGCCTCGACGATCACCAGACCGGCGCCGCCACGGGCCTGACTGGTGTAATTGGCGAGGTGCCATTCATTGATCAGGCCGTCGTTGGCCGAGTACTGACACATTGGCGGGACCGCGATGCGGTTGCACAGGGATACGTCCTTGAGAGTAAAGGGTTGAAACAGGGCTGACATGGATAACCTCCGACAGCAGGATTGGAATATGGATTGATTCAATAGTTCGATAATATTGGAACTATGGATCGGAAGTAAACCTCTGTGTATGATCTTTGTCCATGCGACCGTTCAAACACCCCCCTGCCAGCGACCTGATTCTCGAGCGTGTGCTCTACGCCCTGAGCGATCCGGTGCGACTGGAAATTGTCCAGCGTCTGGCCGAAGTCAGTGAAGCCAGCTGTGGCGAGCTTGATGGCGGTCGACCGAAGTCGAGCATGTCGCATCATTTCCGCGTGTTGCGCGATGCCGGGCTGGTCATGACCAAGAGTGTCGGCACGACTCACATGAATTCGCTGCGCCGGTCCGATCTGGACGCGCGCTTCCCCGGCCTGCTGGACGCAATTCTCGCCCAGCGCAGCTGATTCTTTACCGGATCGCCGGCAGCGGCTATCGTTATGGTCTGGTGGCATGGAGCCATCTTGCAGGAGTTAGGGATGCCTCGTCGTCAAAGTAGTACTCCCCTCGAACAGGCCGTGCTGGTCCGTCACCTCGTGCCGTGGTGGCTCTACCTGCTGCTGGCCGCATTTTGCTGGCTCGGGCTGCGGGCCATCGCCCAGTGGGCGCTTCCTTCCAGCCGTATCGGTGATGGCTCGGCTACCTTGCTGCACAGCTTTGCGCTGGTCGGTCAGGTGTTGCTGCCGCTGGCATTGCTGTGTGCCGGCGTCGCTGACCTGTTCAACCGGGTGTCCTGGCGGCGGCGGCTGGATCGGCTGCGACAGGAACGGGCGGCTGACTCGCTGCTGGAGCAGCTCAGCTGGCAGGAAATGCGTGATCTGATTGAGCTGACCCTGGAGACCGAGGGATATGAGCCGGTGATTGGTCCCATTTCGGGTAGCGATCTGCTGCTGCAGCGACAGGAGCAGAAAGTGCTGTTGGTCACCGAGCATTGGCGCGATCCCGTGCTGGAGCCCGCGCAACTGGAGCGAGCCGTCGACCGCGCCGACCGGGTGGATGCCGAGGGTGTGATCCTGGTCTGTGGCGGACGAATCGGTGCGCCCGCGCGCGCTGCTGCACGGCGACGCGGCATTCGTCTTATTGATCGGGGGCTGATGCTGCAATGGTTGTCGCAGAGCGAGACGACGGCGGGCCGGCAGCCTGACTGAGCAGCGCGACCGCCTTGATTTGAGCCCACAGCGTCTGGCCCGGGTGCAGCTCCAGCTGGTCAGCGGAGAAGCGGGTTACCCTGGCCAGCAGGGGCTGACCCTGAACATCCAGCCTGACGAGTACCTGTGCAGCATCGGCAATGGTTTCGACGGCGCAAACGGTTGCCGGCAAGCGGTTGAGCATGCTGCTGTGCTGCGGTTGCTCCAGCACCAGACTGACGTCCCGAGCCTGCACCGCTACCCGCACCCGCGTCCCCGGCGGCAGTTCGCCATGGATAACATGCAAGTGCTCGTCGCCAGCCAGCCGCAGGCTGAGCAACTGATAGGCTAAGCGGTAGCCGCTGACCACGCCTTCAAGCACGACACGAGCGTCGTCGCTGTGTGCCAATGGCAGATCCAGACGGGGCAGCAGCGCCTGCAGCGGGCCGCTGGCCTGCATCCGACCGTTGTTCAGCAGCACCAGGTGGTCGGCCAGTCTGGCGACCTCGTCCGGCGCGTGACTGACATACAGCAGCGGAATGTCCAGCTCGGCGTGCAATCGCTCCAGATACGGCAGTATCTCGGCCTTGCGCTGCGGGTCGAGGGCGGTCAGCGGCTCGTCCATCAGCAGCAGCCCAGGGCTGCCAAGCAGGGCCCGGGCAATACCGACGCGCTGGCGCTCGCCGCCGGACAGCCCGGCGATGTCACGTTTCAGCAAGTGGCCGATACCCAGCAGTTCAACGATCTGCGCAACCTGTCCTGCGTCTGCCGGGGTGCGGCTGCGGCGCCGGCCGTAGTCGAGGTTGCCCTGCACATCGAGGTGTGGGAACAGGCTGGCCTCCTGAAAAACGTAGCCGAGTGCGCGCTGGTGGGGCGGCAGCCAGACAGCGTGCCCGCTGTCCTGCCAGCTGATGCCGTTGACCTCGATTCGCGCCTCGGCCGCCCGCTCCAGACCGGCGACGCAGCGCAGCAGCGTGGTCTTGCCGGAGCCGGAGGGGCCGACGATGGCGGTGACGCCGCGACCGGGCAGGGTCAGGTCCAGATCGAGGGTGAAGTCGGCCAGCCGCTGTTTCAGCTGCAGACGAATCATGCGCGGGCCCCCGGCATGACGCTCGGGCGGCCGCGCCGGTTGAGCAGCAGCAGAATCAGAAACGAGCAGATCAGGACGCCGCCGGCCAGCCAGTGGGCACTGGCGTAGTCCATTGCCTCGACGTGATTGAAAATCTGCACCGAGACCACCCGGGTGCGCTCGGGAATGTTGCCGCCAATCATCAGCACTACGCCGAACTCGCCAAGGGTGTGGGCAAAGCCGAGCACGCTGGCGGTAATGATGCCGGGGCGGGCCAGCGGCAGGGCGATGGTGAAAAAACGGTCCAGCGGGCTGGCACCGAGGGTTGCTGCCACTTCGAGGGGGCGCTTGCCGATGGCTTCAAAGGCGTTCTGAATGGGTTGCACCACAAAGGGCATGGAGTAGCACACCGAGCCGATCACCAGTCCGCTGAAGCTGAAGGCGAGGGTGCCGAGACCCATTTTTTGGGTTAGTGCACCAAGCGGACCGTTCGGCCCCATCGCGACCAGCAGATAAAAGCCGATCACCGTCGGCGGCAGCACCAGCGGCAGGGCAACCAGCGCGCCGATCGGCCCCTTGAGTCGTGAGCGGGTATGCGCCAGCCACCAGGCCAGTGGCGTGCCGACCAGCAGTAACAGCGCGGTGGTCAGCGCCGCCAGCTTGAGCGTCAGCCAGATGGCGGCGAGGTCGGCACTGTCCAGCGGTAGACTCATGCTCAGAGCCCGTAGCCGTAACTACGGATGATTGCGGCGGCGCGTTCGCCCTTGAGGTAGCTCAGCAGTGCTGCCGCTGCCGGGTTGTCGGCGCCCTTGTCGAGCAGCACGGCGTCCTGATGGATTGGCTCATATAGCTCTGCCGGCAGCTGCCACGCCGAGCCAGTGGTGATCTCGCCGTTGCGGTAGACCTGTGAGAGCGCAACGAAGCCAAGCTCGGCATTGCCGCTGGCGACAAATTGATAGGTCTGGCCGATGCTCTGGCCCTCGACCAGCGTGTGTGCCAGCGCCGCGCTCAGCCCCAGCCGCTGCATGACCTGTTTGGCGGCCAGCCCATAAGGGGCGGTTTTCGGGTTGGCGATGGCCAGGTGCCGGAAGCTACCGCTGCGCAGCAGTTGCTCGCCATCGCTGATCAGGCTGGCGTCAGCCGACCACAGCGCCAGCGCGCCGGTGGCGTAGGTGAAGCGCGTACCGGTGACCGCGAGGCCGTCCTGCTCGATACGCGCCGGCGTCGTGGCATCGGCAGCCAGGAAAACCTCGAACGGCGCGCCGTGGCTGATCTGGGCGTACAGTTGGCCGGTCGAGCCGAAGGCGGCGACGACGCGGTTTCCGGTGTCCTGCTCGAATGCCTGGGCAATCTCCTGCATCGGCGCGGTAAAGTTGGCGGCGACCGCGACCTGCACCTCGTCGGCCAGCGCCAGCGGGTTGAAACTCAGGCAGGCGATGGCGGTGATGAGCAGCGGCAGACGCATGGAATCTCCTTGGCAGTGGACGGCGACTGACCGTTATATTATTCGTTATATAGCGTTTGGCAACGGGTCGCAGGTAATGAAACTTGAAGGACAGGTCTGGTTTTCCCATCAGGGTCGCCCGCTGGCGGGGCAGGATCGCATCGAGCTGCTGGTCTGCATCAGCGAAACCGGCTCTATCAGCAAGGCGGCCAGCGCGGCGGGCATGAGCTACAAGACGGCGTGGGACGCGGTCGATGCGATGAACAAGGCGTCTGGCAGCCCGCTGGTAGAGCGCTCGGTTGGCGGACGTGGCGGCGGTGGTACGCGGCTGACCGGGGCTGGCGAACAGTTGGTCGCGGCGTTTCGGCGCTATCAGCAGGAGCACGCGGCTTTCCTGCAACGGCTCCGCGAAGACGACAGCCTCGACCCCTACCTGCAGGTGATGAACCGGCTACGCCTGCGTACCAGCGCGCGCAATCAGCTGTTTGCCCGGGTTGCCGCCCTGCGTCCGGACGGATTGAACACGCGGGTGGAGTTGACCCTCGATGGTGGCCATGCGCTTACGGCGGTGATCACGCGTAACAGCGGTGAACGGCTTGGATTGTGCGAGGGTGCGGAGGTATTTGCGCTGATCAAGGCGCCCTGGGTAAAGCTGGCGGGCGACGTGATGTCTGGTAACCGACTGACCGCTACGGTAGTGGGCCGGGAGCAGGTTGGCGATCAGCTGGCGCTGGAGGCAGAGCTGCCCGGTGGCGTACTGCTGGTGGCCTCACTGGTTGATGATCTGTCTGTGCCGGGGCTTGGCGAATCGATAACCCTGTGGATTGACCCTGAACAGATCATCCTCTGCTCACTATAGTGCTTGTATCCCGTTGGCCAAGGAGTCAGCCGATGACCACGCCCAAGCAAGGCAAAACCGAATCCGCCGCGGCAGGCGCAGTGCCTGGCACCCATCACTTTCGCTTTCACCGACCGAACATGCATCTGGACTCGGTATTCGGTGATGGCTGGTTTGCCCTGCGTGCCGAAGCCTTTGCCCGCTTCTTCGGTACTCCGGTGTTTCTGATCGCGCAGACCCTGATCGTCGCGCTGTGGATCACCATCAACGTTTCCGATCTGGTCAGTTTTGACCGTTACCCGTTTATTCTGCTGAACCTGGCGTTCAGTTTGCAGGCGGCCTACGCTGCGCCCCTGATCCTGCTGGCGCAGACCCGTCAGGCAGACCGTGACAAGGCATCGGCGCAGGCTGATGCATTGCACCGTGAGGCCCTTGCCGAGGCCAGTGAGCAGCGCGCCGCCCACGCCGCCGAGCAGACCGAGCAACTGCTGCTGTTACTTGAGCAAAACACCCGGCTGACCGAGACCGTTCACCAGCTGAGTCAGCGTATCGAAACCCTGACCAGCGAGATTCACCGCGGGGTTTGTCAGCGTCCTGCTCAACCGTGACGGCGTGGCAGTCGCAGCACCAGCAGGCCCAGCAGCAACCCCCAGAAGGCGCTGCCGATACCCCACAGCGCCAGCCCGGACGCGGTTACCAGGAAGGTCAGAAAAGCGGCCTCGCGCTGTTGATCGTCGTGCAACGCGGACGCCAGCGCGTTGCCGATGGTGCCGAGCAACGCCAGGCCGGCAATCGCCATCACCAGCGCCTGCGGGAAGGCGGCAAACAGGCTGGCGACCGTGGCGCCAAACAATCCGGTCAGCAAATAGAAGAAACCACCCCAGGCACTGGCGCGAAAGCGCTGGCTCGGGTCGGCATCGGCGTCCTTGCCAGCGCAGATCGCCGCGCTGATGGCGGCGAGGTTGAAGGTGTAGCCGCCGAAGGGCGCCAGCAGCAGGCCGGTGATGCCGGTGGTGGTCATCAGCGGCGAGGCCGGCAGCTGATAGCCGTTGGCGCGCAGCACGGCCATGCCTGGCACGTTCTGCGACGCCATGGTGACGATAAACAGCGGGATGCCGACCCCGAGCAATGCCGGAACCGACAACGCCGGGGTAGTCCAGATCGGCTTCGCCAGAGACCACTCCAGTTGCTCCAGATGCAGCTGCCCGGCGAAGGCGGCAACCAGCACACCAACCAGTAGGGTGACGGGAATTACGTAACGGGGAAACAGCAGCTTGCCGGCCAGATAGCAGGCCAGCATCAGCCCGACCAGCAGGGTCTGCTGCTGTAGCGCGCCGAACAGGTTGAGGCCAAACGGCAGCAGCACACCGGCGAGCATGGCGCCGGCCAGCGGGGCTGGAATCAGGCGCATGATGCGGTCGAACCAGCCGAGCAAGCCGCACAGGGTGATTAATGCAGCGTTGAACAGAAACACACCGATGGCTTCGTTCAGGCTGAACCCGGGCAGACCGGTCGCCAGCAGTGCGCCGCCCGGGGTACTCCAGGCGATCAGCACCGGGGCGCGAAAACGCAGTGAGAGACCGATGCTGGTGACCGCCATGCCAATCCCCAGCGCCCACAGCCACGAGCTGATCTGGTCCGGGGAGGCGCCAGCGGCGGCGGCAGCCTGAAAGATGATCACTGCCGAGCTGGTGTACCCCACCAGCACGGCGATAAAACCGGCGGCAATGTGGGACGGGTTGAACCAGGCCTTCAGCATGTGACTATCCTCGATTGGCGGTTTGTGCGTTATAGCGCACGATTGGCCGATCCTAGCACCGTGCGCTATAACGCACAAAAGGAAATTGTTATGCTGTGCGCCCTTCAACTTACCGGACCTTTGATGCAGGAAATCAGCCAGTACCTTGCCGTCACCCTCAGGCAGCTGCGCAGCGACCGCGGCTGGAGCCTGGACCGTGCTGCGAGCGAGTGTGGCGTCAGCAAGGCAATGCTGGGGCAGATCGAGCGCGGTGAGTCGAGTCCGACGGTGGCGACGCTGTGGAAGATTGCCTCGGGCTTTGGTACGTCGCTGTCGAGCTTTATCGAGCCGCCGCCGACTGAGCAACGTGGCGTAACCCTGCGCAGCGCCGACACCGTGCGCCAGCGCCCGGCGGCCGATGCCATGCTGATTGCGCCACTGTTTCCGTTTGATCCGCGCTACGGCTTCGAGCTGTTCGAGCTGACTCTGCTGCCGGGTTATGAACGGCTGTCAGAACCCCACAGACCGGGCGTGGTGGAGCATGTGGTGGTGGTGCGCGGCTCCATGGAGCTGCTGGTTCAGGGCGTCTGGCAGCCGCTGAAAGAGGGCGAGGCCGTGCGTTTTGCGGCGGACCAGCCGCATGGCTACCGCAATCCGGGAGCGGTGCCCGCCGTGTTTCACAATCTGATTTACTACCCGCCGGGCAACGACGCTCAATCGCGGTAGAACACCTGCACCAGGTGGTAGCCGAACTGGCTTTTGACCGGGCCGTGCACCACTTTCAGCGGTTTCTTGAAGATGATCTGATCGATGGCCCGGACCATCTGGCCCGGGCGCACCTCACCCAGATCGCCACCGCGTTTTTTGGACGGGCAGGTCGAGTACTTCTTTGCCAGCACATCGAAGGCTTCACCGGCGGCGATGCGCTTTTTCAGTGCGGCGGCTTCGGCTTCGGTCTTGACCAGAATGTGGCGGGCCATGGCGACGGGCATGACGGGTTCCTCTCGGGTTCAGCGGGATTCGTACCAGGGGCGGCTGCGGTTGATCATACCGACCAGCCAGAGCATCAATGGTACTTCAATCAACACGCCAACGACCGTTGCCAGTGCGGCGCCGGAGTTGAACCCGTACAGCGCGATGGCCACCGCAACCGCCAGTTCAAAGAAATTCGAGGCGCCGATCAGGGTCGAGGGTGCAGCCACATCGTGGCGTACGCCGAAGCGGCGGTTCAGGCCGTAGCCGAGCGCGGCGATAAACAGCGTCTGCAGCAGGATCGGGATGGCCAGCAGGGCAATCACCAGCGGCTGCTGCACCAGCGCCTCGCCCTGAAATGAGAACAGCAGCACCAGCGTTGCCAGCAGCGCAGCCATCGACAAGGGTGCAATGGCGCTCAGCGCCTGCTCCAGCGCCGCCTTGCCGCGGCGCAGCAGCAGGTAGCGGGCGGCCTGGGCAACGGCCAGCGGCAGCACGATATACAGGCCGACCGACAGCAGCAGCGTATCCCAGGGCACGACGATATCGCTGACGCCGAGCAGCAGCGCGACGATCGGCGCAAAGGCGACCACCATCACCGCGTCGTTCAAAGCCACCTGACTCAGGGTGAACTGCGGGTTGCCGCGGCACAGGTTGCTCCAGACAAACACCATTGCCGTGCAGGGCGCAGCACCCAGCAGGATCAGACCTGCGACGTAGTGATCGAGCTGCTCGGCCGGCAGCCAGCCGGCAAACAGATGACGAATGAACAGCCAGGCAAACAGCGCCATCGAGAAGGGTTTTACCGCCCAGTTCACCAGCAGGGTGATGGCAATGCCGCGGGTCTGCTGCCGCACTTCGCCGAGCGCGGCGAAATCGACCTTCATCAGCATCGGGATGATCATCACCCAGATCAGCAGACCGACCGGCAGGTTGACGTTGGCCACGCTGAGCGAGCCGAGCGCCTGCATGGGGGCCGGCAGCAGCACGCCGAGCAGGGTGCCCAAGGCGATACAGAGGGCAACCCAGAGCGTCAGGTAACGTTCAAAGCGGCCCATGGGTGAGGGTTGGCGGGTGGATTCAGCGCTGCTGTGCATGGGCGGACCTTGTCTGGTGTCACGAAATATTCACTTTCCCGTATATACGGAATTTCATATATATTGCCCGCAGGCTGATTGTACAAGTGAATTTTATGTTGAATGACCCTTTGACGCCGCCGGCACTGTTCAAGGCGCTGGCCGATGACACCCGTGCCCGCATCTGCGCGCTGCTGGTCGACAGCCCGGAACTCTGCGTCTGCGAGCTGACCGGCGCGCTGGCCCTGTCGCAGCCGAAGATATCCCGGCATCTGGCGTCGCTGCGCAAGCTGAATGTGCTGATGGATGAGCGGCGCGGGCAGTGGGTCTATTACCGGCTGCACCCGGATTTGCCGGCTTGGGCGGGCGAGGTGGTCAGACAGGCCGCGCACAGCCAGCCGGGCTGGCTGGAGGCTGAGCGGGCCCGTTTGGCGGGCGCTGCTGCCACCTGCTGTGAGCCGCCCACGCGCCGCTGAGCCGCGCCAGGGACTATTCTGAGAACAAGGGCCCGCCTCAATCGGTGCGGGTCAACCGGAGGGACGCAACATGACCATCAAGGTAGGTATCAACGGCTTTGGCCGCATCGGTAAACTGGCGCTGCGCGCCGCCTGGGACTGGCCCGACCTGGAGTTTGTGCAGATCAACGACCCGGGCGGCGATCCGGCAACCCACGCCCATCTGCTCAACTTCGACTCGGTACACGGGCGCTGGCAGCACGAGGCACAGGCCGATGGTGATGCGATTGTCATTGCGGGCCGCCGGCTGCCGCTCACCCGCAACCGGGCGATTGCCGATACCGACTGGTCGGGCTGCGATCTGGTGATCGAGGCCAGCGGCGTCAACAAGACCCGCGCTGCGCTGCAACCCTATCTGGATCAGGGCGTACGCCGGGTGGTAGTCAGTGCGCCGGTCAAGGAGCCGGGCGTGCTGAATATTGTGCTGGGCGTCAACGATCAGCTGTTCGACCCGGCCGCGCACCCGATTGTGACCGCCGCCTCCTGCACCACCAACTGCCTGGCCCCGGTGGTCAAGGTGATCCACGAGGCACTGGGCATTCGTCACGGCTCGATCACCACCATTCACGACCTGACCAACACCCAGAGCATTCTCGATCAGCCGCACAAGGATATGCGTCGCGCCCGTGCCTGCGGCATGAGCCTGATCCCGACCAGCACCGGCTCGGCAACCGCGATTGCTGAAATCTTCCCCGAGCTGCGCGGCAAGCTGAACGGCCACGCGGTACGGGTGCCGCTGGCCAACGCTTCGCTGACCGATTGTGTGTTCGAGGTCGAGCGTGCGACCACGGTTGATGAGGTCAACGCGCTGTTCAAGGCCGCCGCCGCGGGCCCGCTGGCGGGGATTCTCGGTTACGAGGAGCGGCCGCTGGTGTCGATCGATTACCGTACCGATCCGCGCTCCTCGATCATCGACGCGCTCAGCACCATGGTGGTCAACGGCACCCAGGTGAAGATTTACAGCTGGTACGACAACGAGTGGGGCTACAGCAACCGCCTGGTCGAGCTGGCGCGCAAGGTGGGGCAGGCGGGCAATTGATGTGGCGACTGATGCAGTTGCCGGCGGAGGTTCGACAGTATCTGGTGGTTACCGGCAACTACTGGAGCTTCACTCTCACCGACGGGGCGCTGCGCATGCTGGTGGTGTTGCACTTCCACCAGCTCGGCTACAGCCCGCTGCAGATCGCCGGATTGTTCCTGTTCTACGAATTCTTCGGTGTGGTGACCAACCTGCTTGGTGGCTGGCTGGGTGCGCGGATCGGGTTGAACCGCACCATGAATATCGGCCTGGCGTTGCAGGTGCTGGCGCTCGGCATGCTGGCGGTGCCGACCGGCTGGCTCACGGTGGGCTGGGTGATGGCGGCGCAGGCGCTGTCGGGCATCGCCAAGGACCTGAACAAGATGAGCGCCAAGAGCGCGGTCAAGCTGCTGCTGCCAGACGAACAGCAGGGCGCGCTGTACCGTTGGGTGGCACTGCTGACCGGCTCGAAGAACGCGCTCAAGGGCGTTGGCTTCTTCCTTGGCGCGGGGCTGCTGGCGCTGCTCGGATTCCGTGGTGCGGTGCTGGCGATGGCCATCGCGCTGGCGCTGGTCTGGCTTCTGAGCTTGCGCCTGCTGCGCCGCGATCTGGGCCGCGCCAAGGGCAAGCCCAAGTTTCGTGACCTGCTGTCTAAGAGCCGGGCGATCAACCTGCTGTCGGCCGCTCGGCTATGCCTGTTTGCCTCGCGTGACGTCTGGTTTGTGGTCGCCCTGCCGGTCTATCTGTCGGCGGTATTTGGCTGGGATGTCTGGTCGGTGGGTGCCTTTATGGCGCTCTGGGTAATTGGTTACGGCGTGGTGCAGGCCCGCGCACCAGCCGTGACCGGGCGCGGCAGTGGTCACCAGCCGGGTGGACGCGCAGCGGCCGGCTGGGCGCTGGCGCTGGCCGTGGTGCCGGCGCTGATTGCGCTTGGGTTGATGCTGGATGGGCAATCGCGCTGGGCGTTGCTCGGCGGCTTGCTGGTGTTTGGCGTGGTGTTCGCGCTCAATTCGGCGCTGCACAGCTACCTGATCGTATCCTGGGCTGCGCGCGATGCGGTGTCGCTGGATGTAGGGTTTTACTACATGTCCAATGCAGCGGGGCGGTTACTTGGCACCTTGTTGTCCGGCTGGATCTATCAGCAGTACGGGCTGGTGGCCTGCCTCTGGCTGTCGGCGGTGCTGGTACTGGCAGCCGGTCTGATTTCGCTGGCGCTGCCTGAGGCGGCTACTCGCCCAGCTCGCTGCGACTAGCCTTGTTCGACAGGCGCAGGCCGCGCAGGCTGCGCTTGACGCTCTTGAGGTGGTTGACCAACTCCGGGCCGCGGCGCATGGCCATGCCCATCGCCAGCACATCAATGACCACCAGATGGGCGATGCGTGACGACAGCGGCGTGTAGATATCGGTGTCTTCCGGCACGTCGATCGGAATATGCACCTGGCCGAGTTCGGCCAGCGGCGTTCGGCTCGGGCACAGGCTGATCAGGGTTGCGCCGGTTTCCACCACCAGACTGGCCGAATGCAGCAGGTCCTTGGTGCGTCCGGTCTGCGAGATCGCGACCGCCACATCTTCCGGGCCCAGGGTCACGGCAGACATGGCCTGCATGTGCGGGTCGGAATAGGCGGCGGTGGAGACCAGCAGGCGGAAGAACTTGTGCTGGGCATCGCTGGCGACGGCGCCGGAGGCTCCAAAGCCGTAAAACTCTACGCGCCGGGCGTGGGTCAGGGCGCTGATGGCCTGTTCGATGGCGGCAGGATCAAGGCGTTCGCGCACATCCATCAGGGTGGCCAGGGTGGTGTCAAAGATCTTGTGCGACAGGGTGTCGACGCTGTCGTCCTCGCTGATCGAGAACTGCCCGAAACTGGCACCGGCGGCGAGGCTCTGGGCCAGTTTCAGCTTGAGGTCCTGAAATCCGCTGCAGCCAATTGCCCGGCAGAAGCGTACGATGGTGGGCTCGCTGACGCCGACCTGCTGCGACAGGTCGGCCATCGATGAGTGCATCACCTGCGCGGCCTGCGCGATGACAAAATCGGCGACCTTCAGCTCGGACTTTCTGAGCTGGTCACGGTGGGCAGCGATGTGCTGGAGCATGTTCATGATGGCATGATGTCTGGCAGCGAATGAGGGGCAGCTTGGCTGCCGTATCTGGGATAGTTCGATCACCCGTGGTGTAGTAATGCTTGTAGTTATACTACAAAAACGGCCGGGGTGTGGCGGGCAGGAGGATTTGACGTGGCTCGGGCGGGAATCAGGTGTGACATGGTGGTGTTCGGCGGCACCGGCGATCTGGCCATGCGCAAGTTGCTGCCAGCGCTCTATTACCTGCATCGCGACGGTCATCTGCACCCGGAGACGCGGATTCTGGCGCTGGCCCGCGCCGAGCACAGCCTTGAAAGCTATCGCAAGCTGGTCAAGCGCCATGTTGGTCAGCATGTCTCACGCCGCGATTTTGACCAAAGCGTCTGGGAGGTGTTCGCCGAGCGCCTGGACTACCTGTCGCTGGATGTCAGCCAGCGGGTGGCCTTTCCGCGGCTGACCAAGGTTCTCAAGCCCGGCACCGGTCGGGTTCGGGTGTTTTATCTGGCGACCCTGCCGAATCTGTTTGCGCCCACAGTTCAGCACCTGGCCTCGGTTGGCCTGGTCGACGAGCATGCCCGCGTGGTGCTGGAAAAGCCGCTGGGCGAGAGCCTGCAGACGGCGAACATGATCAACGAGCACATAGGCCAGGTGTTTGATGAGTCGCGGGTGTTCCGGATCGACCACTACCTCGGCAAGGAAGCGGTACAGAATCTGCTGGCGCTGCGTTTTGGCAACGCCCTGTTCGAGCCGTTGTGGCGCAATGCGCATATCGACCATGTGCAGATCAGCGTGTTGGAAAGTGTCGGCGTGGAAAATCGTGGTGACTATTACGACCGCGCCGGGGCGATGCGTGACATGGTGCAGAACCACCTCTTGCAACTGCTCTGCCTGGTGGCCATGGAAGCGCCGGTGCATTTCGAGCCGGAGGCGGTGCGCAACGAGAAGCTGAAGATTCTCGAGGCGCTGCGGCCGATTACCGGTATGGACGTCCAGGACCGCACCGTACGTGGCCAGTATGCTGCCGGTGAGCATGCCGGTGAGCGGCTGCCGGCCTACTACTTCGAGAAAAGTGTCGACCACGACAGCAACACCGAGACCTTTGTTGCCCTGCAGGTCGAGATCGACAACTGGCGCTGGGCCGGTGTGCCGTTTTACCTGCGCACGGGCAAGTGCATGGCGCAGCGCAAGTCCGAAATTGTCATCCAGTTCAAACCGGTGCCGCACAAGCTGTTCCCGCAGCATGGCGACAGCCCGGAAAACAACCGGCTGACCATCAGCCTGCAGCCGGATGAGGGTATTCGTCTGTCGCTGATGGCCAAGTCGCCCGGCCGCGGGATGGGATTGCAGGAAGTGGAGCTGGACCTGAATTTCGACGAGGCCTTTACCCGTCGCCGCTGGGACGCCTACGAGCGGCTGCTGCTGGATGTCATCGAAGGGGACGCTACCCTGTTCATGCGGCGTGACGAAATCGGTGCCGCCTGGCGCTGGGTTGATCCGATCATCGACGGCTGGCGTGACTGCTATCGGTCACCCAAGCGTTACCCCGCTGGCAGCTGGGGCCCGGAAGCGGCCGACAGCCTGCTCGAGCGGCGCGGTCACCGCTGGCTGGACCAGCGCTAGGCGGGCGTCAGCGTCCGAGCGTATCGAGCAGGTCGCGGGCGGGCTGGCTCTGCTCCAGCAGGGTGGTAAAGGCCTCGGCGTCGATCGGCCGGCTGATCAGGTAGCCCTGGACATCATCGCAGCCGTTTTCCTTGAGGAACTGCAGCTGGGCCTCGGTCTCCACGCCCTCTGCCACGACCTGCAGCGACAGGCTGTGGGCCATGGCAATCACGGCGCGAACAATGGCATCGTCGCCGGGCGCGTCGTTAAGCGCTGCGATGAAGGCCCGGTCGATCTTCAGGGTGCTGATCGGGAAACGCTTGAGGTAGGCCAGTGACGAATAGCCGGTGCCGAAGTCATCGACCGACAGGCTGACACCCAGCGCCTGCAGTGCGTTGATATTGTCGACGATCGCCTCGCTGTGCTCGGCCAGCATGCTTTCGGTCAACTCCAGCTCCAGCAGACGGGCCGGCAGGTTATGGCGTTCCAGCGCCTGTCGGACGCGGCTGGCAAAACCCTCCTGACGCAGCTGCTGAACCGACAGGTTGACCGATACGACGACCGACGCCGGACCCTGATGGCACCAGCGGCTGGCCTGTGCGCAGGCTGCATTCAGCACCTGCTCGCCCAGGGCGACGATCAGACCGGTCTCCTCGGCGATACTGATGAAGTCGCCCGGCATCATTATTCCGCGTATCGGATGCTGCCAGCGCACCAGGGCTTCGGCGCTGCGGATGCGATCGCTGGCCAGGTGCAGTTTCGGCTGGAAATGCACCATCAACTGCTGTTCGTCGATGGCCTTGCGCAGCTGGTTTTCCAGCTGCAGGCGGTCAAGGCTGTAAGCGCGCAGCTGGCGCGTGTAGAACTGCCAGCGGTTGCCGCCCAGGTGCTTGGCGTGTTGCATTGCCTGGTTGGCCTGGGTAATCAGCTGCAGGCTGTCGCGTGCGGTTGCCGGGAACAGGCTGATGCCAATGGACGCGGTGACCACCAGTTCGTGCTCGGCGATCAGCATGGGCTGGCTCAGGCGCTCAAGGATCTGGTCGGCCAGCGCTCCGAGGGCATCGCTGCAGTCGGCCTGCTCAACGATGACGACAAACTCGTCAGCGGACAGCCGCGCCAGGCCGTGTGTGTCGCCCAGCAGTGCGCTCAGCCGGTGGGCAACTTCCTGCAGCAGGGCATCGGCTACGGCATGGCCCAGTGTCACGTTGATGTGCTTGAAACGATCCAGATCGATGTGCAGCAGGGCCAGCTGGCTGTCGTTCTGCCGGGCGCGGGCAGTGGCTTCCTGCAGGTTCTCGCTGAAGCGGCGACGGTTGGCCAGCTGGGTGAGCGGGTCGTAGTTGGTCAGGTACTGCAGCTGCTCCTCGGTCTGCCGGTGGGTGGTCAGATCGGCGAAGAACCCGACATAGTGGGTAATCTGCGCCGCGGCGTTGCGTACCACGGTCATCTGCAGCCAGATTGGAAAGGACTCACCGCTGCGGCGACGGGCGGTCATTTCTCCCTGCCAGCGGTCCTTGCTGTTGAGCATGCTCTGCAGGTGCAAAAACTGCTGGCGCAGCTCATCCGACCCGCTGAGCTCGAGTATGTTGCGGCCCACGGCATCCTGCTGCTGCAGGCCGGTAATCACGCTGTAGGCCTGGTTTACTGCCAGGATGTCCAGCGCCGGGCTAAGAATGAAGATACCTTCGCTGGAGGCTTCGAATACCGTCGCCGAGAGCTGGGCCTGCTCATCCTGCAACTTGCGGGCGCTGATGTCGCGGCGGGTACCGATCATCCGCAGAACCCGGCCGTCGGGGTCGCGCTCTACCGCGCGACCGCTGTCCTCGACCCAGAGCCAGTGACCATCGGCGTGGCGCACCCGGTATTCCATGCGGTAGGCGACGGTCTTGTTCTTCATGTGCTGGGCGAGGGTCTTGCGTACCATGGTTACGTCGGCCGGGTGAACCAGCGGGCGCAGGTCCTCCAGCATGCTGGGCACGGCATCCTCGGGCATGCCGAACAGCGGCTTGAGGCGCGAGTGATAGACCTTGTCGGTGGTCAGGTCCCAGTCCCACAGCCCCAGCTGGCTGGCTTCCATGGCCAGGCTCAGCTGTGCCTCGCTGGCGCGCAGGTTATGGGTGGCCGCTTCCAGCTCCGCGGTACGCTGCCTGACCCGTTCCTCCAGCTCCATGTGGCTGTCGCGCAGCGACTGCTCGGCCTGCCGGCGCTGGGCAATCTCGCGGGTCAGTTGCTGGTTCAGCTCTTCGGTTCGCTGGTGCGCGCTGCCCAGATTGGCCAGCAGGGTTTCATTGCGCAGGTTGGTGATCATCGCCTGACGCATGGTGCGATGGATCAACGCGGCGGTCAGCACGATGAACACCAGCATCAGGCCCGACATTATCGCCCAGTTCTGGCTGCTTGCGCTGCCGTCGTACACCAGCCAGGCCAGCGGCGGCAGCCAGGCCGGCAGCAGAAACGAGGCAAAGGCACTGAAACGGGTGGCGTAGAGCACACCGACACACAGGCTGACGCCGCCGGCGATGCTGTACATCAGCGTCTGCCGGGCGAAGTCGTCTAGCGGTGTCAGCGCAATATAGACCCAGCTCAGGCAAAGGCCCGACGCCAGATTGCCGAGATGAAAGAAAAAGCTCCAGCGACGGCGCAGGCGGTCCTGGGAGGGGGTCTGCCAGTAGCGGCGAACCAGCATCTGGCGCAACAACGCCAGCAACACCAGGGCTCCCAGCCAACTGAACAGATTCAGCGCGGATGCCTGGTTCCAGACAAGGGGCGTGACCATCAGCGCAGTGCACAGCAACAGCCACTGCGGTAGCCGTGACTGGGCGTACAGCTGGTTCATCTGCTGCAGGCGCAGATCACTGTGCGAGATGGGGCTGAACGTGGCTCGGCTGCCAGTCATGGCTGTTTTGCGCTCCGTTGGCCCGTGATTGTTATTGTTATCATGCGTGCTACGTCGGGTGTTACTGTCGGATCAGGCTCATCACCTTACACCAGCCCTGCCGTTCGGCACAGTCCCTCGGTCGCAAAATATGACATCCGAAGCGTCTGCCATGCGGTTTAGCCGCGCGGCTTCCGGCGCGGGACGGCGGGCTGCTAGAATGCCGCGATGGATATCTCCCACCTGCTTAATTCGCTCAATGATGCTCAACGTCAGGCCGTGACTGCCGCGGTCGGCCAACAGCTGGTGCTGGCCGGCGCCGGCTCCGGCAAGACTCGGGTACTGGTTCACCGTATCGCCTGGCTGGTGCAGGTCGAACAGGCCTCACCCTGGAGCATTCTTTCCGTCACCTTTACCAACAAGGCCGCCTACGAAATGCGCGCGCGGATCGAGCAACTGCTCGGTATTGCGCCGCAGGGCATGTGGGTCGGCACCTTTCACGGCCTGGCACATCGACTGCTGCGCGCGCACTGGCGCGAGGCCGGGCTGGCCGAACAGTTCCAGATTCTCGACAGCGACGACCAGCAGCGGCTGGTCAAGCGGGTTATCCGTGAACTCGGTCTGGACGAGAACCAGTGGGCGCCCAAGCAGGCCCAGTGGTGGATCAACGCCCAGAAGGACGAAGGCCTGCGCCCGCAGAATATTCAGCCGGCCGGTGATCTGTACCTGAGCACCATGGTGCGCATCTACGAAGCCTATGAGCAGGCCTGCAACCGTGCCGGGGCCGTCGACTTTGCCGAGCTGCTGCTGCGTTCGCTGGAACTGTGGCGCGATAATCCGGCGCTGCGCGAGCAGTATCGGGCGCGCTTCAAGCACATTCTGGTCGACGAGTTCCAGGACACCAACGCGGTGCAGTACGCCTGGCTGCGCCATCTCGCGGGCAAGACACCCAGCCTGATGGTGGTCGGTGACGATGACCAGTCAATCTATGGCTGGCGCGGCGCGCGGATCGAAAACATCCAGCAGTTCCAGACCGACTATCCGAATGCCGAAATGATCCGCCTGGAGCAGAACTACCGCTCCACCGCGACCATTCTCAAGGCCGCCAACGCGCTGATCGGCAACAACTCGGGGCGGCTCGGCAAGGAACTGTGGACCGACGGCAACGAAGGCGAGCCGATTGCCCTGTACGCCGGCTTCAACGAGCAGGATGAAGCGCGCTTTATCGTCGAACGGATCGAGCAGGGCATTCGCGACGGGCTGGCGCGCAGCGAGATGGCCATTCTCTACCGCTCCAACGCCCAGTCGCGGGTGCTGGAAGAGGCCCTGCTGCGCAGCGGTATTCCCTATCGTATCTACGGCGGTCAGCGCTTTTTCGAGCGCGCCGAGATCAAGAACGCCATGGCCTACCTGCGGCTGATGGCCAACCGCGGCGACGATGGTGCGCTGGAGCGCATTATCAATCTGCCGACCCGCGGCATCGGCGACAAGACGGTCGAGCTGCTGCGCCAGCAGGCGCGCGAGCGAGATGTCTCAATGTGGCAGGCGGCCTGCGACCTGATCGACAACAAGGGGCTGCCGGGCCGGGCGGCCAACGCGGTGCAGGGCTTTCTGGTGCTGATCGAGGAAATGGCCGAGCGTGCCGAAGGGCTGCCGCTCTACAGCCAGACCCAGATTGCCATTGAGCACAGCGGCCTGCTGCGCTTCCATGAGCAGGAAAAAGGTGACAAGGCGCAGGCGCGGGTCGAAAACCTGGAAGAACTGGTCTCTGCCGCCCGTGGTTTCGAGAACGATATGGCGGACGAGGAAGAGGAAGGCGATGTACTGCTGGCCTTCTTGGCCCACGCCTCGCTGGAAGCCGGCGAAACCCAGGCTGACCGCTTTGAAGACAGCGTACAGCTGATGACCCTGCACAGCGCCAAGGGCCTGGAGTTCCCGTTGGTATTCATGGCCGGGGTAGAGGAAGGGCTGTTCCCGCACAAGATGAGCCTGGAAGATCCGGGCCGGCTGGAGGAAGAGCGCCGGCTGGCTTACGTGGGCATTACCCGGGCGATGCAGCAGTTGGTGATTACCTGGGCCGAAACCCGCCGCTTGTACGGCAGTGAAACCTTCAACAAGGTGTCGCGCTTTGTCCGTGAGATTCCACCTGAACTGATTCGCGAAGTGCGCCTGGGCAGCCAGGTCAGCCGACCCTTTGGCCCGGCCAAGAGTAACCTGTTCGCCAGCGAAGCCACCGAAAGCACCGGCTTTGCCCTTGGCCAGCGCGTCGAACACGCTCTGTTCGGTGAAGGGGTGGTGCTCAACTATGAAGGCCACGGCGCGCAGGCGCGGATTCAGGTCAATTTTGATGATGAAGGCAGCAAGTGGCTGATGGTGGCGTATGCCAAGCTGCAGGCGCTGTAGCGCCTGCAGCTTGGAGCGGCAAGCTTCAAGCTATAAGCCGCAAGTGGTTTGTGCGTGCGGGAAGTACGTTGCCAACTTGAATGAATCGGTGGCTGATGGTTCGCCGCAGGAGCGCGCGAGTCGACGCTCCCTGCACCAATATAGAAGTCTGCAGCGGGCAGCTTGCAGCTTGCCGCTTACAGCTTGGAGCTAAAAGAATGGATAGACGTGAATTGTTGACGGCCGCCGGTCTGGGTCTGGGCGCGGCGGCACTGGTTGGCTGCAAGGACGACAGCGCGCCTGCCGGCAGTGCGCCGGCGGCAGCCGAACAGCGCTTTCGCTGGAAGATGGTGACCTCCTGGCCGGAGAACTTTCCGGGTCTGGGCACCACCGCCCAGCACTTCGCGGACACGGTTGAGCGGCTGTCCGATGGCCGGTTGAGCATTCAGGTGTTTGCCGCCGGTGCTCTGGTGCCGGCGCTGGAAGTCTTTGACGCTGTTTCTGGCGGCACCGCTGAGCTGGGCCACAGCGCGGCCTATTACTGGAAGGGCAAGAGTGCGGCGGCGCCGTTCTTTACCGCCGTGCCGTTCGGCATGAACGCCCAGGAGATGAATGCCTGGCTGTACGAGGGCGGCGGGCTGGAGTTGTGGCAGAAGGCCTATGACCCGCTCGGCGTAGTGCCGCTGCCGTGCGGCAACACCGGCGTGCAGATGGCCGGCTGGTTCAACAAGGAGATCAACAGTCTGGACGACCTGCAGGGCCTGAAAATCCGTATGCCGGGCTTTGGCGGCGAGGTGCTGTCGCGTGCCGGCGCCACTACGGTCAACCTGCCGGGCAGCGAAATCTTTACCTCGCTGCAGACCGGGGTGATCGATGCGACCGATTGGGTCAGCCCCTATAATGATCTGGCCTTTGGTCTGCACAAGGCGGCGCAGTTCTACTATTACCCGGGCTGGCAGGAACCCTGCGCGGTGCTGGAGCTGACCATCAACAAGCAGAAGCTGGCCGAGCTGCCGGACGACCTGCGCAGTATTGTCATCAATGCGGCCCGCTCGACCAACCAGGCCATGCTGGATGAGTATGGCCGGCGCAATGCCGAGGCGCTGCATACCCTGGTCGACGAGCATAACGTCCAGCTGCGTCGGCTGCCTGATGCGGTGCTGGAGCGCCTGCGCGACATCAGTGCTGATGTGCTGGAAGAGACCGCCGCGATGGATCCGCTGAACCGCGAGGTGTGGGATTCCATGCAGGCCTTCCGCGAGAAGATCCAGGCCTGGCACGCGATCAGCGAAAAGGCCATGTACGATCTGCGTAGCTGATTCAGCCCCTTCCCGGTCCCGCGAGCGCGCCGGTCAGGCCTCGCGGGGTCTCAACAGCGTCCGCTGCGGAGGAAGCACAATGCCCGGTATCCATATCAAGCGCGCCAGTGCGGCGGATGCCGAGCGGGTGGGCGAGTTGTTCGATCTGTATCGCCAGTTTTATCAGCAGCCGACCGATCGGGCGGGCGCGATCGACTATCTGCGGCTGCGTCTGCAGCGTGGCGACTCGGTGGTGCTGATGGCGATGGTCGGCGAAGGCGAGCTGGCCGGATTCTGTCAGCTGTATCCGACGTTCTGTTCGGTCGACATGGCGCCAATCAGCATCTTGTATGACCTGTATGTCGGCTCCGGCTATCGTCGTCAGGGCGTTGCCGGAGCCCTGCTGGCGGCTGCCGAAGACCAGGCGCGTGCGCAGGGCGCGGTGCGCATGGAGCTGGCAACCGCGACCGACAACACTTCGGCGCAGCGATTGTACGAAGCCAGTGGCTGGGAGCGTGACCGGCAGTTTCTGCACTACAGCAAGCTGCTCGGGGCAGGTTGACGCCGGCACGTCTCCTCCATCTGAACGATTTGTTTCCCGAGAGGCTCGGGCAGGATCTGCTGAATTCATTGTGAGGCTGAATATGAACAGCAAGGAACTGGTTGAGCGTTATTTCGATTCGGTAGAGGGGCGCAGTGCGGCACCGATTACCGACTATCTGGCTGCGGATATTCGCTGGCACCTGCCGCCGGCGCACCCTTTCGGCAGCAATTTTTCCGGTATTGACGGTGTTCTCGGGATGATGGCCAAGGGGGCCGGCTGGCTGGATTTTGCTACCCTGCAGATCCGTCGCCATGCGCTGATATGTGAAGGCGACAATGTCGTCGTGCATTTCGAGCTGACGGCGCAGACCTGCAGCGGTGAGCCCTATCTGAACCAGTATCTGCTGCGCTTTCGCTGCTGCGACGCAAAGATCTGCGAGGTGTGGGAATTCCTTGATACCTACAGCCAGTACCGGGCCGGACTGTACCAGCAGGTGATCTGACATCTGCCGCTGGCGGCTGTTATGCTCGGGGAGTGTTCCCGGCTGCAATTGCAAAGGATAGATCGTGCCCGCCCCCATCATTCTGTTCGACGGTGTATGCAAGCTCTGCAGTGCCTGGGCCAACTTTATTATCGAGCACGATGCCGCGCGCCGGTTCCGGCTGTGCAGCGTGCAGTCGGCGGCGGGGCAGCGGCTGCTCGCGGAGCACAACTATCCGACCGATACCTTTGAGACCATGCTGGTGGTGGATGGCGAACGCCGCTTCGAGAAGAGCGCGGCGTTCTTTGTCGTCATGCATCGGCTTGGCTGGCCATGGCGCGCTCTGTGCGTGTTTCAGCTGATCCCGCGCCCGCTGCGCGACTGGCTGTACGACCGTATTGCGCTGAATCGCTACCGGCTGTTTGGTCGCTATGACCTGTGCCGGCTGCCCTCGGCCGATCACGCGGGGCGCTTTGTCGATGAATAACCCGGACCTGTTGAAGATGGCCCGCTGGTGCCGCTGGATGCTGGCATTTGTGTTCATTTATCACGGCCTGGTACCCAAGCTGCTGTTTCCCAGCCCGGTCGAAGTACAGATGATCGAGGCGTCCGGTCTGGGGCTTGATGCACAGGTGATTTCATCACTGGCCGGGGTGGCCGAGGTACTGCTCGGGATAGTGATTCTGTTCGGCTGGTTTGGCCGCTGGCCCGTGGTCGCCGCCGCACTCGGGTTACTCGGCCTGCTTGCCGGCGTTGCCCTGGTTGCCCCGGCGCTATTGGTCGGTGCATTCAACCCGGTAACGACCACGCTGCCTGCGCTGCTGCTGTGTGTGTTGATCATTCGCCTTGAAGCCGGTTGCAACACGGCCGCCTGATTGTGGTCATAACGCTCTGATGGGCCGCGTTGGCCCTGTATGCAAGGAGCTGTTGTGCTGTCACCCTGGAAACCCCGCCTCTGGCTGACTGTGCTGCTGGGTATCGTGCTGCAGCCGTTCGTGTTTCTCTACGTCAATCGCCCGCGTCTGTTCTGGGGTTATCTTCCGGTGACGCTGGTGGTCGCCGGGATCGACTGGTACTTCGAGCTGGCCCTGACACTGGCGTTCAGCCTGATCTGTCCGCTGCACGCGGTGCTGATCGCGCGCCGTTACGATGTATCGACGCCGCGCCGCTGGTTCAATCGTGCCAGCGTGGCAGTGGGGCTTTATCTGGCGGTGATGCTCGCGATTCTGGGTGCGCGAACCTTCCTTTACGAGCCTTATCAGGTGCCGTCGGCCTCGATGCACCCGACGCTGGTTGAGGGCAATCTGTTTGTGGCGCAGAAGTGGGGCTTTGCCCATCGCAGCCTGTTTGGCTTCACCCTGCCTGGCAGCGACCGCCTGGATGCGGCCCGCCTGCAGCGCGGCAAGGTCTACGTGTTCTATCCGCCTGACCACGACATGCTCTACGTCAAACGGCTGATCGCGCTGCCCGGTGACGTGATTGCCCTGACGCCGGATGGGGTTGTGATCAATGGTGAGCGCCTGCCGCGCGAGCTGCTGTCAGACACCGATGGGGTACGAATCTACCGCGAGCAACTTGGCGGGCAATCCTATCGGGTGCAGCAGCTGGACAGTGCGGCGCAGCAGCCGATTCAGACCTTCCGGGTGCCGGAGGGGCACTACTTCTTTCTGGGCGACAATCGCGACAATTCCAACGACAGCCGTTACTGGGGATCGGTGGCGGCTGAACGGGTGGTGGGCGAGATGATCTGGCTGGCAAGCAAGCCAGATGCTGCCGCGCCCGCGCCTTGACGGCTCAGTCTTCCAGCTGCGCGACCTGCTGATCGATCTCACCGCTCTGGCGGCGCCACCAGTCGCTGACGTGACACAGCGCCAGCACGCTGGTGCTGCAGCTGCCGCCGTCGATTGCCGCGCGCACGGCCTCCACGTCGACCCGATTCAGGTAGCCGACCGCATCGGTCATCAGCTCTCCGTCGCCGAAGCCGCCTTCGAGCATCTCGGCCAGCGCCTGTTCACGGCTCCAGCCCTCGAACACCATGCGGTACATGGCGGCCATCAGTCCGGTGCGGTTTTGCCCGTGCTTGCAGTGGATCAGTACGCCACCCTCATTCTGGCCGGCGCGGATCGCGCGCAGCACGCGGATCACGTCGGTGTCGGTCACCCGGTCGGCGTGCAGTGGTTCGTGAATGGTGGTCAGGTTGCTGCCTGCCAGCCAGTCGTCGTTGCGCTGGTAGAAATTGATCACGGTATGGATACCTTGCGCCTGCAGCGTGGGCATGTCGCCGCTGTCCGGCAATGCGCTGCGATACAGGTTGGGGGCCATGCGATACAGACGCAGCTGCGGATCAATCGGAGTGGCCCAGTCGGCCGGACGCGCCTGCCCGGCACTGAGGGTGGGTGCCGGCATGCCGACGTGGTCGCTGCGCAGTACATCGGGCCGGGCCAGCGCGATGACGCCCAGCAGCGCCAGCGGCAGCGCGGTTGCGAGCAGCAGGCTACGCGGCTTCATGGCGGAGCGCTCCTGTCTGGCTGACGGTGCGCGCTGCGGTGGCCGGCCGATACAGCAGCAGTCGGTAACAGAGCAGGCAAATGCACCAGTCGAACAACAGGGTCCAGACGTTGTGCGAGAGGAAATGCGCGCCCTGCATGGTGCGCCCGAGTGACAACACGGTGCCGAGTGCCAGTGCGCCGATCAGGGCGCCGCGGGCTGCTCGCGGAAAGCGGTCACGCAGGGCAAAGAACAGTGCCAGCAGCGAGAACCCGGAGGAGGCATGACCGCCGGGCCAGCAGCGTCCGGGCTTGTTGCTGTCGGGGCGAGCTGACAGCAGCGGCGTGTGAATCTCCGTGCCGCCGTACTGCACCAGACTCCAGGGGCAGGGCACGTTGGTCAGCTGCTTGAGCGGCGTGACCAGGCTGGTAGCCAGTGCCAGCGACAGCACCAGATAGCCCAGTTCCGGTCGCCAGCGCCGCAGCCGGGTCGGCAGCAGGCTGAGGAGAAAGGCGATGATCGCCAGTACGCCGATCAGGATGACGGCCTGCTTGACCCGGTCGTGCAGGATGTCTTCGAGGAAGAAGCTGTGGCGGCCGACGAAGCCGTCGGCCGGTACGTAGAACAGGTCGGAGAACCAGAAATCCAGCGCGCTGGTGTCAAACACCAGCATCAGCGCCATGACGGCAGCCGGAATCAGCAGCCAGCGACCGACCGGAAAGGGGCGCGATACCCGCGCAGGGCTGCTCATCGCTCGCTGACCTGACGGCCAGACTGAGCGCTGGAGGGTTGCCAGGCCAGTAGCCGGTGGCCGTAGTCGTAGCTGGCGCCCTGGTAGTAGGCAATGGCGCGGCGGACCAGCGGGTCAGTGGCCTGCGCCGCCTTTTCCACGCTCAGCCCCATGGCATCGTCGTGCCGGCGGATCAGGCCGCGCGGGCTGAGGATCGCCAGATCCTGACCGTCAAACAGACCCAGATGCTGGTAGTTGCCGATCAGTGCCCGCCCCGGGCCGGCATCCGCGCGCAGCAGGTTGTGGCCGAAGAAGGTCGAGGTGTAGTCCATGTTCAGCAGGCCCATCAGCGTCGGCGCCAGATCGATCTGGCTGGCCACACGGCTGTCCTCGCGGGCGTCGATCAGGCCCGGTGCGTAGACGAACAGCGGGATGTGGTAGTTGTGCACCGGCAGGTCTTCCTTGCCAGCACTGCCCGCGGTGTGGTCGGCAACGAACACGAAGACGGTGTCCTTGAACCAGGGTTTCTCGCGCGCCTGGGCAAGGAACTGGCCGATGGCGTAGTCGGTGTATTTCACCGCACCTTCGCGGCCGGTGCCGGACGGGATGTCGATGCGGCCTTCCGGATAGCTGTAGGGGCGGTGGTTGGAGGTGGTCATCAGCTGCAGCAGGAACGGCTTGCCCGCGGCGGCATCGGCGTCGGCCAGCTTCAGGGTCTGGTTGTAGAGGTCTTCGTCGCTCATGCCCCAGGCGTTGGTGAAGGTTACTTCCTCGTCAGGCACGCTGGCCTGATCGACTACCCGGTAACCGTTGCCGGCGAAGAACGCATTCATGTTGTCGAAGTAGCCACGACCGCCGTAGACGAACACGCTGTCGTAGCCCTGCGCGCCGAGTTGCTGGCCGAGGCTGGCAAACCCGGTTTCGCGGCCGATGCGCTTGACGATCGAGCGGCCGGGGGTCGGCGGGATCGACAGGGTGATGGCTTCCAGACCACGGGTGGTGCGGGTGCCGGTGGCGTAGAACTGGTTGAAGTAGAGGCTCTGCTTGCGCAGGGCATCGAGGTTCGGTGTCAGGTTGCGCGCATCGCCTTCGCTGCCCATGTATTTGGCGCTGAGGCTCTCGATGGTGACCAGAATCAGGTTCAGCTTGCGCGGCTGGCCGGGGTTATCGATCTGTCGGCGAACGCCCATCGGGTCGGTGTCGACAAAGCGGGCATTGGCTTCGCTGACCTCGTCACGCAGGGCGCTCGCAGCGGTGGCCTCGGGCAGTTGCGGGTAGAACTGGGTGTAGTCCAGTTCGTTGTTGCGGAAGGCGGCGAAGAACTGGTACGGGCCGTTGCTGGCCAGTTCGTGCTGATAGGCGTTGCCGCCGCTGCTGCGCGGGAAGTTCTGACCGACTACCAGAATACTCAGGGCGACGGCAGTAACCGCGCCTGCCAGGCTGACGCCGCGTTCCGGCCAGCTCAGCAACGGGGCCGCGGCGATGCGGCGCACCCGTGGTTGCAGCAGCGCGGTGGTGATCACGGCGATGACGGTCAGCGCTGCCAGCAGCGGATAGACCGGGTAGGACTCGAGGATGTTGTTGATCACCTCGTCGGAGTAGACCAGATAGTCGACCGCGATGAAGTTGAAGCGCACCCCGAACTCGTCCCAGAACAGCCATTCGGCCACTGCGGTGAACAGCATCAGGAAGACGCCAAAGGTCATGGCTACCTGCAGCAGGCGCAGGTGCCAGCGCTTGCGCCAGAGCCAGGCCGGACACAGCAGCAGGTACAGTGCCAGTGGCGCGAGGGCGTAGAGCAGGAAGGTCAGGTCATAGATTGCGCCTTCGCCGTACAGGCGCAGCACACCGCTGGCGCTGAGTTGCGCTTCGCCCAGGTGGGTCAGCAACAGGATCGAACGGGTAACAACGAAAACACCGAGCCAGAGGGCTGCGAGCAAGCCAAGAAAACGGGCCTGGGCGGATTTGAGCAGGGGCATGTGACGGTCCATGGTTGAAATCGACCGTCGCAGTGTGGTGATCTTGCTGTCGGCGCTGCGTCAACGCGCTGTGAAAATTTCGTCAAGCCGCGTCGATTATTCCCTTCGGAGACTCTCCCTGCATGCGCATTCTGGTGATTGAAGACAACCGCGATATCCTCGCCAATGTGATGGACTATCTGCAGCTCAAGGGCTACACCGTGGACTGCGCGCAGGACGGTGTTTCCGGGCTGCATCTGGCGGTCAGCGAGCACTACGACCTGATCGTGCTCGACATCATGCTGCCCGGCATGGACGGCTACCAGCTGTGCCAGCGCCTGCGCGATGACGCCGGTCGCGACACGCCGATCATCATGCTGACCGCGCGCGACGCGCTGGACGATCGACTCAAGGGGCTCAAGGTGGGCGCCGACGATTACCTGCTCAAACCCTTTGCGCTGTCCGAACTGGTGGCACGCATCGAAGCCATTCTGCGCCGCAGCAGCGGTAGCGGGCGTCACCGACTGCAGGTCGGTGATCTGAGCTATGACCTCGATACCCTGCAGGTCAATCGCGCCGGCAAGGCGCTGAAGCTCAACCCGGTCGGTCTCAAGCTGCTGGAAGTGCTGATGCGCAAGAGCCCGGCGGTGATCCGCCGCAGCGTGCTGGAAGAGGCGCTGTGGGGTGACGAGTTGCCCGACAGCGACAGCCTGCGCAGTCATATTCACCAGCTGCGTCAGATCGTCGACAAACCCTTTGAAACGCCGCTGATTCACACCGTGCACGGGGTTGGTTACAGCCTTTCGGAGCCGGCGCAATGATCCGCAAGCAGCCGCTGCGGCGGCGCATCGTGATTGCGTTTACGCTGATAACGCTGGCGGTCAGCGGGGTGTTTTCGCTGAGCATTGTTGCCATCGTGCACTTTGTCGAAGAGCACCTGGTCTCCCAAGAGATGAGTGAAGAGCTGACCACGGTGCTGGAGCAGGATCTGGCCCGTGGCCAGCCTCCCAGGCTGGATGCCAAAACCCGGCTGTATGCCTCGCATATGCCCGGATACCAGATCCCTGAGCTGCTGCGGGATATGGAAGAGGGTTTCAGCGAACTGGTGGATGACGAGCACGCGGCCTACGTGTTCATCCGTGACATTGGCCAGCAGCGTTACGTACTGGTGCAGGAGCAGGCCGAGTTCGAGGCGCGTGAGAAGGTGTTGTTTGCGGTGGTGTTTGCCGGCTTCATGCTCAGCGTGCTGCTGGGCTGTCTGCTGGGCTGGCTGATGGCGCAAAAGATTCTGGCGCCGATCATCCGGCTGGCCGGTCAGGTGCGACACCGGGATCAATTGCTGCCGCTGGCGCCGCCACTGGCGCCGGAATACCCGGACGACGAGGTTGGCCACCTGGCCGAGGCCTTCGATTCCACCCTCAGCCAGCTGCGCCTGTCGCTGGAGCGTGAACGGCTGTTTACCGGCGATGTCAGTCACGAACTGCGCACGCCGTTGATGATTATCGCCACCTCGACCGAGCTGCTGGAAGCGGCCGAGTTGGGCGAGCGCGAGCAACGGCAGGTCGAGCGCATTGCCCGTGCTGCCGAGGAGATGCGCGAGCTGGTTGGCACCTTCCTGCTGCTGGCGCGAGCCAAGGGCCAGCCGGTCAGGATGACCGGCAATGCCTCCTTGCTCTCGGTTGCGCAGGAGCAGGTCGAGCGCTGGCAGGGCGCCTTTGCCGACAAGGGCCTGGGCTTTGAGCTGATCGTCGAGGCGGAGGATAGCGGCCAGTATCATCCGGGATTGCTCGGCACGGTCATGTCCAACCTGCTGCGCAATGCGCTGCACTACACCGAACAGGGGCAGGTTCGATTGCTGCTGGGAGCGGGCTGCTTCCGCGTGGAAGACACCGGGCCCGGGGTGCCAACCGACCAGCAAAGCGACATCTTCGAACCCTTTGTCCGTGGCAACCAGGCCCGTGGTGAAGGGCTGGGGCTGGGGCTGTCGCTGGTCAAGCGTATCTGCGCCCATCAGGGCTGGTCAGTCAGCATGCATTCGCTGGCCGCCGGCGGCAGCTGTTTCGATGTGCGGCTGGGTTGATTGCCCGCTGCACCGCCGAGCGCGCGGGCCGATATCGCTCGGCCTCTGGCTTTTCACGAAATTTTGACATCGCTTTGACACGACCTTGATCCGTGGGCGCCTAGTCTGGCAGCACCTACTCCCACCAGGGTTATTGTCATGTCCGAAAGCAAACCGATCGAGCTCGCGTTCTCCGACAAGTACGACCGCGATCACTCACAACAGTATTTCGACAAGCATCAGGCCGGTTTGTCGCGTCGTTTGTCCAACTGGCGTGACATGCAGCTGGCTCGCCGCGCGCTGAAAGACGCCGGTGACCCCAATCTGGTGCTGGACCTGCCCTGCGGCGCTGGTCGTTTCTGGCCGTTGCTGGCCGAGGCGCCGAATCGGGTCATTCTGGCTGCCGACAATTCGGCGGACATGATCCAGACCGCACTAGCCGGCCAGCCGACGGAGGTGGTAAGGCGGGTCAAGGCGTTCCAGACCTCCGCCTTTGATATCGATCTGGGCGATAACGCGGTCGACAGCATCTTCTGCATGCGGCTGATTCACCACGTTGCCGATCATGAGCACCGTCTTGCCCTGCTGCGTGAATGCGCCCGTGTCACCCGCGATACCCTGATCATCTCGCTCTGGGTCGATGGCAATTACAAGTCCTGGAAGCGCAGTCGTCTGGAAGCGCGCCGGGCAAAGCGAGGGCGTGCCGGTCAGAATCAGAACCGCTTTGTGGTGGCCCGCGAGGTGATTGAAGCCGAGTTTCGCGAGGCGGGCTTCAGCGAAATCAGCCACCACGATTTCCTGCCCGGCTACGCCATGTGGCGGGTCTACGTGCTGCGCAAGGCGGACGCATGAGCGCCGTGATCTCGGCCCGGGGCCGATTGCCATCCTTTGGTCAGGCACGCTTCGAGCGTTGGTGGGAAATGGACGGCAAGTGGGTAGAGGAGCCGAATCAGCGCCGCGGTGGCCAGAGCGGGGTCAAGTTGCTGCCGCCCCAGAGTCGCGGCTTGCCCCGCTTGTACAGCAAGCGTCAGGTTGGGCATGTCTATCGTGCCTGGTTGCACCCTCTTGGTCGGCCCACGGTGCTGAGGGAGGAGCTGGCGCTGCGTGCCTGCGAGCAACTTGGTGTGCCGGTACCCAAACTGGTTTTTTGTGCTGCCCGTCAGCATCAAGGACAGTGGCAAGGGTTGCTGGTGACCGAAGAGCTGACTGGTTTTGTCAGTCTGGGCCAGTGGTACGCCAGCGAGGAGACAGTAACCAGGCGACGTGCCGTACTGCAGCAGTTGGCTGTGGTGCTGCGGCGGCTGCACGGGGGGCGCCGTCAGCACGGTTGTCTGTACGCCAAGCATATCTATGTCCGGGTTAACGGCGACCGGGCCGAGGTCGCACTGCTGGATTTGGAGAAGAGCCGTCGTCGCCTGCTGCGCAGTCGAGCGGTGCGGCATGACCTGGACCAGCTGTGCCGCCACCGCGAAGGGATGCCTGACGAGGATTGGCAGTATTTTCTGGCCTGCTATCAGAGCCTGACCGGCGGTAACGGGGACAGCCGTCATGCGGCCTGAGCCCCTGTCCGGCGCTGACGATGCGCTGAAACTGAAAAGTCGTGGAGGTGTGGTCCGGATCATCAAGGCGGCGGGTTACTCGCTCGCCGGCCTGCGGGCAGCCTTGACCTTTGAGGCCGCCTTCCGCCAATTGCTGTTTTTGGCCGTAGTGCTGATCCCGCTGGCGTTCTGGTTGCCGGTCAGCGGCGTAGAGCGCGCACTGATGGTCGGGGTGGTGCTGCTGGCGCTGATCGTTGAGCTGATCAATTCGGCCATAGAGGCGGTAGTGGATCGTATTTCGCTTGAGCTGCACCCGCTGTCCAAGCGCGCCAAGGATCTGGGCAGTGCGGCGCAGATGCTCGCGCTGCTGCTGATCACCAGCGTCTGGAGCCTGATTCTGTTCTCGCCCGCCTGAGCGGGCCTGCCTGTGGAACCTGTTTGATGACCCACTCTACTGCTCCGGCCAGCCGGCCGGTGGTTGGCCTGCGCGGCCAACTGATATTTATCGTTGGTGCGCTGGCGGCACTGACGCTCATGCTTACCCTGCTGCGCGGCGCGCTGCTGGCCTGGAACTGGGAGCTGGCCGCCGAGGTAACCCGTGGCGATTTGCTGGAAGCCTTCTTCAATGGCCTGCGTTTCGACCTGCGGGTCGTTGTTATCGTCGGTGCGCCGCTGATGCTGACCGTCCTCAGTGCGCGGCTGATGGCCATGCGCACGCTGCAGTGCCTGTGGCTGACGCTGGCAACCGTGCTGCTTTGCCTGCTTGGCACTGTCGAGCTGAGCTTCTACCGCGAGTTTCACCAGCGCCTGAACACGCTGGTGTTCCAGTATCTGCAGGAAGATCCGGCGACTGTACTGAGCATGCTCTGGTATGGCTTTCCGGTGGTGCGCTTGCTGCTGGGTATGGCGCTGGTCAGTTGGCTGATGTATCGCGGTTTTCGCTGGCTGGACCGCCGTACCAGGCTGCCCGCGACCGCAGCGAACCGTCGGCACAGCCGTCTGGGTGCGCTGGCGGCTCGCATCTCGGTGCTGCTGCTGTTGCTAGTCAGTTCAACGGTTCTGGCTCGTGGCACCCTGCGTCAGGGCCCGCCGCTGCGCTGGGGGGACGCTTTCACCACCGATTCGACCTTTGCCAATCAACTCGGCCTGACGCCGGCGCTGACCCTGTATTCGGCCGCCAAGGCGCAGTTCTCTGATCATCGCAATAACGCCTGGCTTGGTTTGATGGACGATGACCAGGCGACCGGGATTACCCGAAGCCTGCTGCTGACCGAACATGACCGGCTGATTGACGCCGAGCTGGCGCCGGTGCGTCGCGTATCTGAACCCGCTGTCGATAGCGTGTTGCCGGTGCGCAATGTGGTGGTGGTACTGATGGAGAGCTTTGCCGGCTACTACACCGGGGCGCTGGGCTCCCCGCTGGGCATTACCCCCGAGTTCGACAGGCTGAGCAAGGAGGGGTTGCTGTTCACCCGCTACTTCTCCAACGGCACCCACACCCATCAGGGCATGTTCGCGACCATGGCCTGCTTCCCCAACCTGCCGGGCTTCGAGTACCTGATGCAGGAGCCGGAAGGTGGCCATGCGTTTTCCGGTCTGCCGCAGCTGTTGAGCCAGCGAGGTTTCGACGACCTGTATGTCTATAACGGCGACTTTGCCTGGGACAATCAGAAGGGCTTTTTCGGCAAGCAGGGCATGCGCCACTTCATCGGCCGCAATGACTACGTCAATCCGGTCTTTTCCGACCCGACCTGGGGCGTATCCGATCAGGACATGTTTGACCGTGCTGTCACCGAACTGAATGCACTGGATCATACGCGCCCGTTCTATGCGCTGCTGCAGACCCTGTCCAACCATACGCCTTACGCGTTGCCCGACCCGCTGCCGGTGGATGCCGTGAGCGGGCAGGGTGTTAACGACGAGCACCTGACCGCCATGCGCTATTCCGACTGGGCGCTGGGCCGGTTCTTCGATCAGGTCCGCAACGAGCCCTGGTACAGGGATACGCTGTTTGTGGTGATTGGCGACCATGGCTTCGGCACGCCGCGCCAGCTGACCGATCTCGATCTGCTGCGCTTCAACGTGCCCATGCTGCTGATCGCGCCCGGTATCACCGAGCGCTTTGGCCAGCGCAATGACATTGTCGGCACCCAGGTTGACGTAGTGCCGACCATCATGGGGCGCCTCGGCGGCGCGGTGCAGCAGCAGTGCTGGGGGCGTGATCTGCTGGCGCTGCCTGCCGGTGACAAGGGCTTTGGCGTGATCAAGCCGTCAGGCGGCGGTCAGACGGTGGGGCTGTTGCGCGGTGATGAACTGGTGGTGCAGCCGCGTGGTGAGCAGCCCCGTGCCTACCGCTACCAGCTCGGTCCGCAGGCCACTGTCACCGAGCAGGCACAGGTGCCGGGCGATTTGCAGGAGCAGCTCAAGGCCTATGTGCAGACCGCGACCAGCGCGCTGCTGGAGGATAGAGTGGGTGTTGAGGTGGCTGCCGGCAAGGAAGGCTGAGGCGCTGCAGGCGGCCCAACCGGGCGGGTGTTATTGCGCCAGCAGCGTGGGCAACCAGGTCACCAGACCTGGCCAGCAGGCGGCGATCAGCAGCATCAGCAACTGTATGACGATAAACGGCAATACCCCGCGGTAGATGGCCGAGGTAGGGACGCCGGCAGGCGTGACGCCGCGCAGATAGAACAGCGACAGGCCGAACGGCGGGGTGAGGAACGAGGTTTGCAGGTTCAGCGCGATCATCACTCCGAGCCAGACCGGGTCGATGCCCATGCTCAACAGTACCGGGCCGACAATCGGCACGACCACGAAGGTGATCTCGATAAAGTCGAGAATAAAACCGAGCAGAAAGATCACCAGCATCACCACCAGTGTGGCGGTAAAGGCGCCGCCCGGCAGCGAGTGGAACAGCTCGTGGATCAGCTCGTCGCCACCGAACCCGCGGAATACCAGCGAAAAGATCGACGCGCCGAGCAGAATCATGAATACCATGGCGCTGATTTCGGCGGTGGCCTGGGCCACCTCGCGCAGCTTGACGATACTCAGCTGCCCCTTGCCCAGCGCCAGCAGACCTGCCCCCAACGCGCCGACAGCGGCGGCCTCGGTCGGTGTGGCGACACCACCCAGAATGGAGCCGAGCACCGCCACGATCAGCAGCAACGGTGGCAGCAGGCTGCGCAGCAATTGTGCGATTGAGACGGCGCTGCGCTCCTCCGGCGTCGGCGCTGGCAGTTTTTCCGGCTGGCGCCAGGCGACAAAGGCCAGATACAGCAGATACAGCACTACCAGCAGCAATCCCGGCAGCAGGGCACCGACGAACAGGTCGCTGACGGTGACGGTCTTGGGTGAAAAAATGCCGAGCCGTTGCTGCGCCTGCTGATAGGCGTTGGACAGCACGTCACCGAGCAGCACCAGAATGATCGACGGCGGAATAATCTGCCCGAGGGTGCCGGTTGCCGCCAGCGTGCCGGTAGCCAGCGCCGGGTCGTAGCCGCGGCGCAGCATGGTCGGCAGCGCCAGCAGGCCGAGGGTGACCACGGTGGCGCCGACAATGCCGGTACTCGCCGCCAGCAGCGCGCCGACGATGCAAACCGAGAACGCCAGCCCGCCGCGCAAACCACCGAACAGTCGCGCCATGGCGTCGAGCAGATCCTCGGCGATGCGTGATTTCTCCAGCATGACACCCATGAACACGAACAGCGGCACCGCCATCAGTGTCTGATTGGTCATGGTGCCGTACAGGCGGCTCGGCAGGGCGCCCAGGAAGCTCGGCTCAAACAGGTCAAAGATGATGCCGATACCGGCGAACAGCAGCGAGATGCCGCCCAGGGTGAAGGCCACCGGGTAGCCGGCCATCAACGCCAGACAGAGACAGACGAACAGCGCAATCGCCATGAATTCCCCGCCCATTACAGGTGCTCCTCATGACTGGCTGGCAGGTGTCCGGGCCGGACGCCACTCAGTACCGCCAGCGTTTTGAGGATCTGTGCCACGGCCTGCAGCAGCAGGCTGGCGACCAGCAGCAGGATGAAACTCTTGTGCAGATAGACCCAGGGCAGACCGCCGGCATCGGCCGAGCGCTCCTGTCGTTGCCACGACATGCCGACGTAATCCCAGCAGTTGTACGCCAGAAACAGGCACATGGGCAGCAGAAACAGCAGGCTGCCGGTCAAGTCGACCAGCGCTTTGCCGCGCTGCTGCAGGTGGCGGAAGAAAATGTCGACGCGTACATGGGCATCGCGCTGCAGAGCCCAGGCCGCGGCGCCGAGAAACACCAGCGAGTGCGCGTAGAGAATGAGTTCCTGGGTAGCAGTGGCGCCGATATCGAAGCCGTAACGCAGCAGCACCACGGCGCAGGTGAGCAGCACCATGAGCAGTGTCAGCCAGGCAACGCTGCGCCCCAGCAGGCTGGTGGCACGGTCGATGAGGCAGGCCAGTGAGAGGCCCGTGGCGGTAAGGCGTTGGAACATGTGACAGCAGTCCGTCAGGGCCGCCGGGCAGCCGTCTCGATCAGGACGGAATGACCCGGGTGCGGCCGCGATCGTCGATGGCAACGAAGACGAAGGTGGCCTCGGTTACCTTGCGGCTTTCGTCGTGGGCCAGATCTTCGCTCCAGACTTCGACCAGTATCTTGATCGAGCTGCGGCCGATATCCAGTACCTCGCCATGGAACGCGAGCTGGGCGCCAACCGGAACCGGCACCATGAACCCCATGCGGTCAATCGCAACGGTGGCAACCCGGCCGCGTGCTATGCGGGCCGCGATACTGGTGCCGGCGGTATCCATCTGGGCTACCAGCCAGCCACCATAAATGTCGCCAAAGCTGTTGCAGTCCCGCGGCAGGGCGGTAATTTTCAGCGCCAGTTCGCCCTGTGGCACGGGATCGGTATCTAATTCGTGCATTGGTAGACTCGACAGTGGTCTATTGTAATTGTTGTGCCAAGCTTCGGCGGAACGCCGACCGCGCGGCAAGCCGCCTATGGTAAGGGATTGGGGGCAGGCTCTCAATCGTTGTGTGAGCGCGTTGTGCCCGCTATCTCGCGGAGTTTGCGCCCTTCACACAATTGTCATAATTCCTGAATAGAGTTGTCACATCGCATCCCAATACTGAGTCGCGTGTTGCAAACACTACCTCAACAGGAGAATGACATGAAACTCAAGCGCTTGTTCGCTGCTGTGACCTTCGCTGCCGCCGGCGTCGCCGCCAGCTCCAGCTTTGCCGCCGTTGATCCGGCCCTGGAAGACTACCAGCGTGTCGGCGGTGTATCCGGCAACCTGTCCAGCGTCGGCTCCGATACTCTGGCCAACATGATGACCCTGTGGGCCGAAGAGTTTAAGCGCCTGTACCCCAACGTCAACATTCAGATTCAGGCAGCAGGTTCGTCCACTGCGCCGCCGGCTCTGACCGAGGGTACCTCCAACCTGGCTCCGATGAGCCGCATGATGAAAGACAGCGAGATCCAGGCATTTGAAGAGCGTTATGGCTACAAGCCGACCGCTGTTCCGGTTGCTATCGACGCCCTGGCTGTGTTCGCTCACAAGGACAACCCGATCGAAGGCCTGACCATGGCTCAGGTTGACGGTATCTTCTCCGCTACCCGCCTGTGCGGTGGTGAAGATCTGGATACCTGGGGCAAGCTGGGTCTGACCGGTGCATGGGCTGATCGCGACATCCAGCTCTACGGCCGTAACTCGGTTTCCGGTACCTACGGTTACTTCAAGGAAAATGCGCTGTGCAAAGGTGACTTCCGCAGCGGCGTGAACGAACAGCCGGGCTCTGCTTCTGTCGTTCAGTCGGTCAGCCAGTCGCTGAACGCGGTCGGCTACTCCGGTCTGGGCTACCGTACCTCCAGCGTTCGCGCCATCCCGCTGGCGGCAGAAGAAGGTCAGCCGTTCATCGAAGCCAACGAAGAGAACGCTATCGCCGGTACTTACCCGCTGTCGCGCTTCCTCTACGTTTACGTGAACAAGGCCCCGAACGGCGAGCTGGCTCCGCTGGAGCGCGAGTTCGTCAAGATGATGCTGTCCAAGCAGGGTCAGGAAGTGGTCTTCAAGGACGGTTACGTGCCGATGCCCAAGCGCGCTGTGGATAACGTCCACGAGCAACTGGGCTTCTAAGTTCGCAGCTGTCGGGCACGGATGCCGGGCAAAAAAGGGGGGTGTCACTGACACGCCCCTTTTTTGCCGTCATCAGGCTGTAATCAATTCGTCACATTGACCCTGTAGGGTGTGCGCCATGACTACCCAATCCCCATCCAAGACGTCCAGCGTCGACTTCAATACTCCGGCGATGCAGCGCCATCGGGCCATGCGTCATTTCAAGGACCATTTTACCCGTTGGTACGTTGCGGTCGGTGGTCTTGGCGTTATTGTCGCTGTCCTGCTGATTTTCCTCTATCTGCTGTATGAGGTGCTGCCGCTGTTCGGTGGGGCCGAGATTGAGGAGCGCGAGCGTTACAGCGCAAGCTGGGTGCAGGCCGACGATCCGCCGCTGATGCTGGCGATGGAAGAGCAGGGCGAGGTGGCGATTCGCGTGGCCCGGAGCGGCCAGGTGAGCTTTTTCAATGCCCGTGACGGCAAGGCGGTGCTGCAACAGCAGCTGCCGATTCCGGCCGGTGCGCAGGTGACCAGCTTTAACGTGGAAACCCCCAATTCCCGTCGCTTTGTGGTGGGCCTGAGCAATGGCCAGGTGCTGATTGCCCAGCATGACTACAAGGTGACCTATCCGGACGATGTGCGGCTGATTACGCCCAGCCTGAACTTCCCGTACGGTCAGGAAGCGATCACCCTGGACGAGCAGGGGCGTGCACTGGATCAGGTCGCCATGAGCAGCGACAGTAACGGTCTGACCCTGGCCGGCAGCATCGGCAGCGATCTGGTGGCGACCAGTGTCAGCATCAAGCGCAACATGATGACCGGTGCCGAAACTCGCAGCGAATCCCGGTTGGCACTCGACCCCGCTCAAGGCGAGGTCACTCGCATCCTGATCGATCCGCTGCGTCAGTGGATGTATGTGGTCAACGGTGAGCAGCACATTGATGTGCTGGCGCTGCGCAAAAAGGGCGAGCTCAATGGTCGCTACAAGGTGGTTGAGGGCATGGGCACCTCGATTACCTCGGTCAATCTGATGCTCGGCGGTATCTCGCTGATTGTCGGTGACAGCAGCGGCGAGCTGAAACAGTGGTTTATGGTGCGCGGCAACGGCCACCCGCTGCTGACCGAAGTGCGTGATTTCGATCAGCAGCAGGGCGAGTCGATTGCGCTGATTCAACCGGAAGAGCGTCGCAAGGTGTTCCTTGCTGTCGATACGGCTGGTCAGTTGGGCATCTACAATTCGACCGCGCACAACAATCTGCTGGTCGAGCCGCTGGGCGAGGGTACGGTGAGCGCCGTAGCCATCGGTCCGCGTGCCGATCATCTGCTGGTGGAGCACGGTAACGGCGAGTTGAGCTACTGGGACGTGCATAACGAGCACCCGGAGATTTCCTGGAGCTCGCTGTGGGGCAAGGTCTGGTACGAAAGCTATCCGGAGCCGGATTACGTCTGGCAGTCGACCTCGGCCACCTCCGAGTTTGAACCCAAGCTGAGCCTGGCGCCGCTGACCTTCGGTACCCTCAAGGCGGCCTTCTACGCCATGCTGCTGGCAACGCCGCTGGCGATCGCCGCTGCGGTCTACACCGCCTACTTCATGGCGCCGGCGCTGCGCCGCAAGGTCAAGCCGATCATCGAGCTGATGGAAGCGCTGCCGACGGTGATTCTCGGCTTCCTCGCCGGTCTCTGGCTGGCGCCTTTGCTGGAGGACAACCTGCCGGGTATCGTCTCTCTGCTGATCCTGACACCGATCGTGTTTATCGCCTTTGCCTACGGCTGGAGCCGTCTGCCGGCACGTATCCGGCTGCGGGTACCCGAGGGCTGGGAAGCGGTGCTGTTGATCCCGGTGGTGATGCTGCTGGGCTGGGCCTGTTTTGCCATGAGCGTCTATATCGAGGCCTGGTTCTTTGGTGGCGACATGCGGGTGTTCCTGACCCGCGACATGGGCATCAACTTCGATCAGCGCAACTCACTGGTGGTGGGTCTGGCCATGGGCTTTGCGGTGATCCCGACCATCTTCTCGATTGCCGAAGACGCCGTATTTAGTGTGCCCCGCCACCTGACTCAAGGCTCGCTGGCGCTTGGCGCCACCCCGTGGCAGACGCTCAGTCGCGTGGTCATTCTGACCGCCAGCCCGGGTATCTTCTCCGCGGTGATGATCGGCATGGGCCGTGCGGTAGGTGAAACCATGATCGTGCTGATGGCCACCGGCAACACGCCGATCATGGACTGGAACATCTTCGAAGGCATGCGCACCCTGTCGGCCAATATCGCGGTCGAAATGCCGGAATCGGAAGTGGGCAGTACCCATTACCGGGTGCTGTTCCTGGCAGCGCTGGTGCTGCTCAGTTTTACCTTCCTGATGAACACGGCGGCGGAGCTGATTCGTCAGCGCCTGCGCAAGAAATACGCCTCTCTCTGACCACAGGACTCTAGACAGTGAAACAAGGCAACTTCACAACCTGGTTCAAATCGGGCAGCCCCTGGGTCTGGATGAATGCAGGCGCGGTCGCCATCGCGGTGATCATGACCCTGGGTCTGCTGCTGCTGATCGCTGTGCGCGGTCTGAGCCACTTCTGGCCGGCTGACGTCATCGAGGCGGAATACACCATACCCGGTCAGCCGACCATTACCCTGATCGGTGAGGTCACTACCCGCGAACAGGTGCCGACCGAGCGTCTGCATGGTGCCGGCCTGCCGGTGGATCCGGAAAAAACCGAGTTTATGGATCGCGAGCTGCTGAAAGTCGGCAATCGTGACCTGTACGGCGCGGATTTCCGCTGGATCGTCGCCGACTGGCTGGAAAACGAGCGCGCGCCCGAGGATATCGTCGTTATCGAGCGTCGCGAGTGGGGCAACTTCTATGGCTATCTGCTGCAGGTCAAGCAGGCCGGTCAGGTCATCGCCGAAGGCGATCAGGCCTGGACAGCACTGCAGCCGGCGGTCGATCGGGCACTGGGTATTTACGATGAGATCCATGCGCTGGAGACCGGCGCCATTGGCAAGATCAACGCCGAGCTGGAGCGCATTCGTCTTCGCGAGCGTGGCTACGAGCTGGACAATGCGCTGACCGATGACCGCAAGGCGCAGCTGGAAGCCGAGCGCAAGGTTCAGAATGATCTGTATGCGGAGCTGGAAGCCAACCTGATCGACCTCTATCGGGAGTTCAATCGCGACAGCATCCGCGTGCGAGCGATGGACGGCCGCGAAAAGGACATCAACCTGAGTGCGGTAGTTCGGGTATTCCAGCCCAACGCCATGGGCCCGACTGCGAAGGTTGGTCACTATTTCAGCAAGCTGTGGGAGTTCGTCAGCGATGAGCCCCGTGAGGCCAACACCGAGGGTGGGGTGTTCCCGGCGATTTTCGGTACCGTGATGATGGTGCTGCTGATGTCGATCATTGTCACCCCGTTCGGTGTGCTGGCTGCGGTCTATCTGCGCGAATATGCCAAGCAGGGTGCGGTGACACGGACCATCCGCATTGCGGTGAACAACCTCGCTGGTGTTCCCTCGATCGTTTACGGCGTATTTGGTCTCGGCTTCTTCATCTACCTGCTCGGTGGCAATATCGACCAGCTGTTCTTCCCCGAGTCGCTGCCGGCGCCGACCCTGGGCACCGGCGGTCTGCTGTGGGCCTCACTGACCCTGGCGCTGCTGACCGTGCCGGTGGTGATTGTGGCGACTGAAGAGGGCCTGACCCGGATTCCACGGTCGCTGCGAGAGGGCTCGCTGGCCCTCGGTGCAACCAAGTCGGAAACCCTGTGGAAGGTGATTTTGCCGATGTCCAGCCCGGCGATGATGACCGGTCTGATTCTCGCCGTTGCCCGCGCCGCCGGCGAGGTGGCACCGCTGATGCTGGTCGGTGTGGTCAAGCTGGCACCGACCCTGCCGCTCAATGGCAACTATCCCTATCTGCACCTGGATCAGAAGTTCATGCACCTGGGCTTCCATATTTATGACGTCGGCTTCCAGAGCCCCAACGTCGAGGCAGCGCGGCCGCTGGTATATGCCACTGCGCTGCTGCTGGTGGGCGTCATTGCCGCGCTCAACTTTGCTGCGGTTTCGATTCGCAACCACCTGCGCGAAAAGTACAAGGCGCTGGAAAACTGATCACTCTTTCTAGGCGGACGCACACTTATGTCTAACACCACCAAAACCCATGCCATGGATATGAGCGCCCTGGGGCGCTCCCAGCAGGAACTGAACATGGACAAGGAGTCCATTGCGCTGGAAGTGCCGGACCTGTCCCTGTTTTATGACACCAAGCAGGCCCTGCATAACGTCAGCATGAGGATTCCGCGCAACCGGGTAACCGCGTTCATCGGCCCGAGCGGCTGCGGCAAGTCGACCCTGCTGCGCTGCTTCAACCGGATGAACGATCTGGTCGACAGTTGCCGCGTGGACGGCGAAATCCTGCTCGACGGCAAGAACATCTATGGCAAGGACGTCAACGTCACCGAGCTGCGTCGTCGCGTCGGCATGGTGTTCCAGAAGCCGAACCCGTTTCCCAAGTCGATCTACGAGAACGTCGCCTACGGCCTGCGCATTCAGGGTGTAAACAACAAGCGCACGCTGGATGAGGTAGTCGAGTGGGCACTCAAGGGCGCGGCGCTGTGGGATGAGGTCAAGGACCGTCTGAACGAGTCTGCTCTGGGCATGTCTGGCGGTCAGCAGCAGCGTCTGTGTATCGCCCGCACCATTGCGGTTGAGCCGGAAGTACTGCTGCTCGACGAGCCGGCCTCGGCACTTGATCCGATCTCGACGCTGAAGATCGAAGAGCTGATCAACGAGCTGAAGTCCAAGTTCACCATTGTGATCGTGACTCATAACATGCAGCAGGCGGCGCGGGTCTCCGACTACACTGCCTTCATGTACATGGGCGAACTGATCGAGTTTGGTGACACCAACACGCTGTTCACCAATCCGTCGAAGAAACAGACGGAAGACTACATCACCGGTCGGTACGGCTAACCGAGGGAGACATGCATCATGCCGTCAGATAAAGAAGCGTTTACTCAGCATATTTCCCAGCAGTTCAACGACGAGCTGGAGGAAATCCGTACCCACCTGCTGGAAATGGGGGGGCTGGTCGAGAAGCAGATCAACGATGCCATCGTTGCACTGGTTGAAGGCGACGCCAGGCTGGCTCAGCAAGTCCGTGAAAAGGACGATGCGATCAACCAGATGGAGCTGGATATCGACCAGGACTGCCTGCGCATCCTGGCGCGTCGCCAGCCCGCTGCCAGCGACCTGCGTCTGGTCGTGAGCATCAGCAAGATTATCGTTGATCTGGAGCGCATCGGCGACGAGTCGTCGAAGATCGCCAAGCGTGCGCTTGATCTGGTGGAGGAGGGGCAGGCACCGCGTGGCTACGTCGAGTGTCGCCATATCGGTCACCACGTGCGCCGCATGGTGCAGGAAGCGCTGGATGCCTTCGCCCGCATGGATACCGAGCAGGCGTTTGCCGTTGCCCGCGAGGACAAGGCGGTTGATCAGGAATACAAGACCGCGATGCGCGAGATGGTGACCTTCATGATGGAAGATCCGCGTTCCATCGGCCGGGTTCTGAACATCCTCTGGGTGCTGCGCTCGCTGGAGCGGGTCGGTGACCACGCGCGTAACATTGCCGAGCACGTCATCTATCTGGTCAAGGGTACCGATGTCCGTCACATCGGCCTCAAGCGCATGGAAGCCGAAGTGAAAAAGGACGGTGCCGACGAGTGAGTCGGTATCCGAGCCAACAAAAAACCCGCCTGGTGGCGGGTTTTTTGTTGGAGTTTTGTTATTACTGGCTGAGCACCCACTCGGCCAGAATACGGGCTTCCTCGTCGGTCACCTGGTTGGCCGGCATCGGAATCGGCCCCCAAAGGCCGGAAATGCCGTTCTTGATGTGGCCGGCCACGGTTTCCACCGCACCGTCCTGCCCGGCATACTTGGCGGCGACGTCCTTGTACGATGGTCCTACGACCTTGGTGTCGATCTGATGGCAGGCGACGCAAGCCTTGGTCTTGTAGAGGGTTTCGCCGTCGGTTGCGAACAGCGAGCCTGACGCCAGCAGTGCTGCTGCGCCCAGGGCAGAGATCATCAGGTGTTTCATCAGGTGTTCCTCACGGGCTGTTATGTGCAGGTTGGCCTGCTTGTGTGATCGTACCGGTACGAGTCCCTAACATGGACGCTGCGCGTTGCTTTGACAAGTGCTCTTTTGTCGCAGCAAGCATGGACGAAAGAGGCAGATTTGAGTATGTTTCGGGACATAATTGCATTTTGTATCTTGCGTTTGCCCGCACCCGAAGACCGATAAAAAACAGGCGGGCGCCAGTGGCGGACGTCTGCACCCATAAAAACCTGATAATTCGGAGATACCATGGAGATCAAGTCTTACAGCATGAACTGGCATTACCCCACCGCCGTGCGCGTGGGTGCAGGGCGCATCAGTGAGCTGCCGAAAGCCTGCCGCCAGTTGGGCATGACCTCTCCGTTGCTGGTCACGGACCCGGGCCTGGCGGCCCTGCCGATGGTTGAGGCTGCGCTGCAGCTTTGCCGTGACGCCGGCCTGCAGGTCGGGCTGTTCAGCGCTATCAAGGGCAACCCTACCGGTGGCAACGTGGCCGATGGCGTAGCTGCACTCAAGGCCGGCAACCACGACGGCGTCATTGCCTTCGGGGGCGGTTCCGCGATCGACGCAGCCAAGGCCATTGCGCTGGTTGCCCATCAGGATTGCACGCTGTGGGAAGCGGGCCCCGGTTCGGTTGATGCCAGCAAGATGCTGCCGGTGGTTGCCGTGCCGACCACCGCGGGTACCGGTTCCGAAGTGGGCCAGGCGGTGGTCATCACCGACGACGAGAATCACGTCAAGCGGGTCATCTTCCACCAGAAAATGGTGCCGGGTATCGTGCTGCTCGACCCCGAGCTGACCGTTGGTCTGCCGCCCAAGCTGACCGCCGCCACCGGTATGGATGCACTGGCGCACAACCTGGAAGCCTTCTGTGCGCCGGTCTACCACCCGATGGCGGAAGGCATCGCGCTGGAAGGCATGCGTCTGGTCAAGGACTTCCTGCCGCGCGCGACCAAGCAGGGCGATGACATCCAGGCCCGCCTGCAGATGCAGGTGGCTTCCAGCATGGGCGCGGTTGCCTTCCAGCGTGGTCTGGGCGGTATTCATGCTGTTTCCCACAGCCTTGGCGCTGTCTATGACGCCCACCACGGTTTGCTGAACGCGATCGTCATGCCCTACATGCTGCAGGCCAACCGCCCGGTGATCGAAGAGGAAATGGCGCGCGCCGCTCGCTATCTGGGTCTGCAAAAGCAGAACTTCGACGGCATGCTGGACTGGGTGCTGGATCTGCGTGCCGACCTGGGTATTCCGCATACCCTGGCCGAGATCAACATTGACGATGCCCAGGCTGAAACCATTGGCGCGATGTCGGCCAAGGATGTTGCCGGCAGTACCAACCCGCAGCGTTACAACGCCGAGCAGTATCAGGCGATCTTCCTGAAGGCACTGCGCGGCGAGCTGTAAGCGCGCCGTACCGAGAAAGCCAAGCCGGGCGTTTGCCCGGCTTTTTTCTATGGCGTGCGAGCATGGGCAAACGGTCGTGGCGGCTGACGCAGGGCTGAGGCGGCTGCAGCCCCATGTGCAATACGAAGTGCGGCTTTTTCTCCAGTCTGCGTTAAGCTAGACGCAGCACTTCAGGAAATTTCATTATGTCGAAAGTATCGGTCCTGGTCGTCGATGATGCGCCTTTTATCCGTGACCTGGTCAAGAAAGCACTGCGCAGTTACTTCCCGGGCCTGCAGATAGAGGAAGCGACCAACGGTCGCAAGGCACAGCAGATGCTGGCGCGTGCGCAGTTCGATCTGATTCTGTGCGACTGGGAAATGCCGGAGATGAGCGGGCTGGAACTGCTGCAATGGTTTCGCGCGCAGCCTGATGGAGCAGGGGTGCCCTTTGTCATGGTCACCAGTCGCGGTGACAAGGCCAATGTCGTGGAGGCGATTCAGGCCGGTGTCAGCGACTACGTCGGCAAGCCTTTCAGTAATGAGCAACTGATCACCAAGGTCAAGAAGGCCCTGCATCGTGCCGGCAAGCTGGCGCAGTTTCAGGTCGGTGGAGCGCCACGGCCAAGCACGGGAATCGCCGCGGGATCGGTCGCGAACCTGACCGCCGGTCGCCCTGCCGAGGCGCCTTCCGCTCCGGCGGCAGCACCGGTCAGCTCGCCGTTGCTGAACAGTAATCGTGCGCCGGAAAAGGCCGCGCCTGCCACCAGTACCCAGTCTGTACGCGGGCAGGGCCAGCTGCGTCTTGCCGGCGAGCAATTCGCCTGTGTAATCAAGACCCTCAGCCTGCGTGATGCCCTGGTTGTGGTACGTCGTGGCGACCGGCTGCCGCAGGTGTTTGAAAGCGGGGTGCTGGATCTGGAGCAGGATTCGGATCGTTCGGTTGCGCGTATCAATGGCTATGTGCACGCGGTGGCAGCGCTGGAAGCGAAGATGGACTGCGAGTGGGTCAAGGTGACGATCAAGTTCGTCGATCAGGACCCGGAGAAGCTGGATTACCTGTCGCGCCTGATCGCCTCCGGCACCGCCCAGTCACATTATTCGCCCAGCGCCTAGGCAGCGCGGCCTGGCGGGAAGTGGCAGCTGAAGGTGCTGCCCTGCTCCGGCACGCTGGTGATCTCCAGTCGGCCCTGATGACGCAGCAGCACATGCTTGACGATGGCCAGACCCAGACCGGTGCCGCCAGTGGTACTGTTGCGGCTGGTATCGACCCGGTAGAAACGCTCGGTCAGCCGGTTGATATGTTGCGGTGCGATACCGACACCATTGTCGCTGACACTCAGATGCTGGCCCTGCTCGTCACTCCACCAGCGCAGGGTAATTTCGCCGTGGTCCGGGGTGTATTTCACGGCATTGAACGCCAGATTGGAAAACGCGCTGCGCAGTTCGCCTTCGATGCCGTGCATGCGGGTATTGCCCTCAATTTGCAGGGCGATGCGGTGACCGCGTTCGCCGGACAGCGCCTCGGCATCCTTGCGGATATGCTCCAGTAGCGGGCGCACATCAACCCGCTCCTGCTCGCCGGGATTGTCCGACGTTTCCAGTCGGGCCAGCAGCAGCAAGTCGTGCAGCAGCGCCTGCATGCGGTTGGCCTGTTGCTGCATCTGCTGAAGGGGTCGTTTCCAGCGCGGATTGAGCTCGTCTTCCAGATCCAGCAAGGTTTCCAGGTAGCCAACCACCACCGTCAGCGGGGTTCGCAGCTCGTGGGAGACGTTGGCGACAAAGTCCTTTCGCATCTGCTCCAGATTGTGCAGTCGGGTGACGTCGCGCACGACCATGAGCCGATCACCGGGGCCGTAGCGGGTGATGGCGTACTGCAGCTGAACGTTGAGGTTGGTTGGCGCCGGAATTTCCAGTGGATCACGGAAATCACCGCGCTCGAAGTATTCGATGAAGCGCGGATCGCGGATCAGGTTGCCGACGTGCTGGCCGCTGTCGTCCGGGGTGCGCAGCCCCAGCAGGCGTTCGGCGGCGTGGTTCCACCATTCCAGGTGCCCTTCGCTGTCGATCATGACCACGGCATCACGCAGAGCGGAGGTAGAGCTCTGGATGCGGTCGATCACCGCCTGCAATCGCGAGCGCATCTTGTTGTCGCGGCGCTGCAGGTGGTAGATGCTGTCGAAGATCTCGCCCCATACGCCACGGGCTTCCGGCGGCGGATCGTTGGGGTGCGCGCTGAGCCAGTCGGAGAAGCGGGCCATCTGGCGCAGGGTCCAGACCAGATAGCCACCCAGGCCGATAACCAGCGCCCAGGCTGGCTGGCCGACAATCCAGCCCAGCAGCAGACAGATCAGTACCAGCAGCAGGACCTGGCCGAGCACACGACTGAAGCTATTCTTGGCCACTGAAGATCCTCTTCAAAACAACGGCATCCCGATCAGGGTAACGGCCTGTGTCGCGGCCTGGCTGTCAGGCTTTGGTGGAAAACCGGTAGCCGGTGCCGCGCACGGTCTGGACCAGGTGTTCGTATTTTTCACCCAGCGCCTTGCGCAGGCGGCGGATGTGGACGTCCACGGTACGCTCTTCCACATAAACATTGCCACCCCAAACCTGGTCCAGCAACTGGCCGCGGGTGTAGGCACGTTCCTGGTGGGTCATGAAGAATTGCAGCAGGCGATATTCCGTCGGGCCCATTTCGGCGGCGGCATTGTCGATGGTTACCCGGTGGCTGACCGGGTCCAGCATCAGTCCGGCCACCTCGATGGGGGCCTCGCTGTCGACCGGGCCGGCGCGACGCAGCACTGCCTTGAGGCGTGCTACCAGCTCTCGGGGGGAGAACGGTTTGGTGATGTAATCGTCGGCACCGACCTCCAGGCCCTGGATCTTGTTATCTTCCTCACCCTTGGCAGTGAGCATGATAATCGGCACGTCGGCAGTCAGCTCGTCACGCTTGAGGCGCCTGGCCAGCTCGATACCGGTGGTGCCGGGCAGCATCCAGTCGAGCAGGATCAGATCGGGCTTGCTGTCGACGATACAGGCGTGGGCCTGTTGTGTATTTTCAGCTTCGAGGCAGGTGTAGCCCGCCATCTCCAGGGCCACCGCGATCATTTCGCGGATCGGAGCTTCGTCATCAACGATCAAAATGCTTTTGCCAGACATGGTTCACCGTCTTGTTGCCGCTGTGAGTCATGCGCCGATTAGATAACACTTTTATTTCAGTTGTATGACGCCGCAACGACGGGCTTTTATTGATGCAGCGGCTCCGGGTCAGTCAAGCCAGTAGTTCAGTGCGATTCCCATGAAAACCAGCATGCCCGCCCAGTGGTTGGCCAGAAAGGCGCTGAGGCAGGCGTTACGGTCCCGGTCGCGGATCAGCCAGTGCTGCCAGGCAAAGCCCAGCGTCATGCCCAGCAGGCCGAGGTAGTAGTATAGCCCCAGCTCAAAACGCAGCCCGGTCAGTAGCAGGCAGATGAGAGTCAGCCCCTGCAGCAGGCCGATGATCAGCTTGTCGGCCTCGCCGAACAGGATGGCGGTCGACTTGATGCCGATGCGCAAGTCATCTTCGCGGTCGCACATGGCGTATTCGGTGTCGTAGGCCACGGTCCAGAGCAGATTGGCGAGAAATACCAGCCAAAGCGGAAGCGGCAGCGCCTCGGCCTGGGCCGCGAAGGCCATCGGAATCGCCCAGGAGAAGGCCGCGCCCAGAATCACCTGCGGATAAAAGGTGAAGCGCTTGCAGAAGGGATATAGGGCGGCCAGGGCTACGCCAACGAAGGCCAGCTTGATGGTCAGGGCGTTGGTGAGCAGCACCAGCAGGCCGCTCAGTGCGACCAGAATGGCGAAGGTGATCAGGGCCTGGCGTTCGCTGATACGCCCTGTGGCCAGCGGGCGCTCTCGGGTACGTTGGACGTGGCCGTCGAAGTGGCGGTCTGCGTAGTCGTTGATGACGCAGCCTGCGGCGCGCATCAGGATGACGCCGACGACGAAAATGATCAGCGTGCTGATATCCGGAACCCCCTCGGCGGCCAGCCAGAGTGCCCAGAGTGTTGGCCAGAGCAACAGGTAGGTGCCGATCGGGCGGTCCAGCCGCATCAGCTGAATGTAGTCATTGACCTTGGGGTTGATGCGCGCAATGGGTTTGATCAGCAGGCCAAGCAAAAGCGGTTCTCCCGTGAGAAGACAGACACTCAGGTGCCGGCCAGCGGCCAGCCCTGCAAGAATACTTCACATACCAGCAGCTGCAACTTGCCATCCGAGAAGTGCGAGCGGCGTGCCCACAGGCCCTCGCTGCGCCAGCTGGCCGGCAGCCGGTCGGCGGGGTAGCGGCTGATCTCGATCGGCCCCCGGCGGATCTGCGGGTTACGGAACAGCAGGTGACCCAGGCTGGTTGTGCCCAGACTGTCGAGCTCCACCGCTGCATTGCCCAGCGCACTGGTCGGTGCAACCGAGCGGGCGTAGACCCGGGGCGCTCCCGCCGTATGCAGCAACACCTCTCTGGTCCATACCAGGGTGCCGGGAGACAGCCCGAGGGCCGCAGCTTCGTCATCATGGGCGGGCTCGGGTGCCTGCTTCAGCAGTTCGACACGAAAGTCCTGGTCGCCGGCCTCGGTCAATCTGAGGGTGAGCGATCCTTCGTGGCAAAGCCAGTCGAACAGGGGAGCATCCGGAGGCGCGGGGTGGCGCTTGGCGGGATACCAGTCAGGCAGCATATCGGGCATGGGTGACGCGCAGGCAGCGTGGAAAAAGTGGGTAAAGGGTACCACGAAAGCCCTCTGCGGCGGGCACGGTCCGGCTGGCCTTGGACTTGCAGGGTAATTGCGGTAGTGTCGCGAAACCTTAATTCTGAACACCGTGGGAAACAAGCATGAAGAAGTGGCAGTGTATCGTGTGTGGGTTCATCTATGACGAGGCCGAGGGCTGGCCGGATGACGGTATTGCCCCCGGCACCCGCTGGGAAGATGTACCTGCGGACTGGATGTGTCCGGACTGCGGCGTCGGCAAGGAAGATTTCGAGATGATCGAGATCGGCTGAGCCTGCCTTTGTTCCAACTCATGTCACTGCAGGAGATGCCACGTGTCTGACAATGCCCCCCTGGTCATCATTGGCACAGGTCTGGCCGGGTATAACCTGGCCAAGGAATTTCGCAAGCTCGATGCCGAGCGCCCGTTAATGCTGATCAGTGCCGATGACGGCCGGTTCTATTCAAAACCGCTGTTGTCGACCGGCTTTGCCAAGGGCAAGGAAGCCGATGAGCTGGCCATGCAGGATGCCGAGGCCATGGCCGAACAGCTGGGTGCCCAGGTGCTGACCGGGCAGCAGGTGACCGCCATCGATACCCGTGAGCGCCTGGTTCGCCTGGGTGACCGCAGCCTGCCCTACAGTGATCTGGTGCTCGCGACCGGCGCACAGGTGCGCACACTGCCCTGGCGTGAGGCGCTGGGCGAACGTCTTCTGTCGATCAATGATCTGGTCGACTATGGCCGGTTCCGTGCGGCGCTGAACGGGCGTCGGAGTGTGCTGATCGTAGGTGCCGGCCTGATCGGTTGCGAGTTCGCCAATGACCTGCGCCTCGGCGGTTTCGAGGTGACTGTGGTGGCGTCCGATCCCTGGTTGATGCCGCAACTGTTGCCGGAGCAGGCTGCCGCTGCAGTGCAGGCCGGACTGGAAGAACTTGGCGTTGAATTTCATCTCGGTTGTGCGATCGAGAACATGGTGCTGGAGGGCGACGGCCTGCGGGTGCGACTCGACTCCGGCGTTGAACTGGTCGCTGATCAGGGGCTGTCGGCGATTGGCCTGGTTCCGCGCTCGGAACTGGCTGAAGCCGCCGGGCTGTCGGCAGGGCGCGGCGTGCAGGTGGACAGGCAGCTGCGCACCAGTGATCCGCATGTCTATGCGCTGGGCGATTGCGCCGAGGTGGCAGGCCTCAACCTGATGTACGTGATGCCGCTGATGACCTCGGCGCGGGCGCTGGCAAAAACCCTCAGCGGCACGCCGACCGAATTGAGCTATCCGGCGATGCCGATCATGGTCAAGACGCCGGCCTGTCCCCTGGTGGTAACGCCGCCGTTGAGTGGCGTTGCCGGAAGCTGGCAGTGCGACGCCGAGGGGCGTGACGTACGCGCGCGTTTTGTCGACGCCACCGGTCAGCTGCATGGCTTTGCGCTGACCGGTGCCGCTGTTGCAGAGAAGCTGCAGTTGACCCGCGAATTGCCCGCCTGGCTGGACTGATCTCACCGACAATGTGGGACAGTTTGGCCTTTTGTCGGGAAAATCCGTGATTTTGCCCGGCTTCAGGCCTGCGACGACTGGCGAAACGAATTCAGTCGTGCCATGCTGAGCGAGCCTTGACAGACGGCCCGACCGGGCTCGGGAGCGTCTGGCAGGCCCGCCCCGAGGACGCGGCGGTCACAACAAAAACAACAGACAATGAGGCTTTATATGCGCAAACCAGATCTCGCAGCGGCGATTGCCGAAAAGGCGGACCTGAGCAAGGATCAGGCTAATCGAGTACTCAACGCCGTACTGGACGAAATTACCCAGGCGCTGAGCAACAAGGACTCCGTAACACTTGTCGGTTTCGGTACTTTCCTGCAGCGTCATCGTGGCGCACGCACCGGCAAAAATCCCCAGACCGGTGCACCGGTCAAGATCAAGGCCAGCAATACCGTTTCCTTCAAGCCGGGCAAAAGCCTGCGCGACGCGGTCAACTGAGTCTGATTTCCGCGCCAGGGGCCCAGTCGGGCCCCTGCCACCCGGCTCACGTCAGTCCCGGGCATTGCCCTGATAGCGGCTAACCAGTGAGCGCAGCGCATCGCGCGCATCCAGCACCTTGTGTACTACCTTGTCTGCGCTTTCCCGTTCCAGCCCGAGGCGTTGCAGCAGTGCATCCGCAATGGGTAGTCGTGGACCGCTGCCGATACCGTGTTCGCTGAGCAGCGCCAGTGACAGGTAGATCAGGTTGGCGTACACGCAATCGTCGCCTGCGTAATGGGCGTTGTGCTGCTGACGCAGGGCGGTGCAGACCTCGTCTGGCATGTCCCAGTAGCGCATCAGCCAGCTGCCGATCTGGTCGCGGGTAACGCCGATCAGGTGCTGCTCGATCTGGTGAGGCTGGACATGCGGATTGGCTTCGATGTGGCGGCAGATCAGCTGGAAGTAGGGCGGAAAGATATATGCCAGCACCAGATAGCCGAAGTTGTGCAGCAGGCCACACAGGTAGTTCAGGCCCATTTCCGGGCGCCGTTTCCGCGGCATGGCCTTGGCCAGTCCTTCGATCACCGCGGCCGTGTAGATGGCCTGCTCCCAGTAAGGGGTAGCGCGGTCAGGCGCATCGTTGGGCAGCTTGAAGGTCTTGCCCAGCGCCAGACCAACCGCCAGATTGATTACCAGATCAAAGCCCAGCACCCGGCCGATGGCGTCCTCGACCGAACGAATCTTGCCCGGAGCGGCGTAGTAGGGTGAAGCGGCCCAGCTGACGACCTGCGCCGCCAGGCTCGGATCGGTTTCGACCACGTCGGCCAGATCGTCTACACCGGCATCCGGGTTGACCCGCAGCTTCATCACCTTCTGCGCGGTTTCCGGCAGGGGCGGAATCTCGATGGTTTCTTCCAGGCGCTGCTTCATGCGCAGGGCAGTGAAGTTCTGCACGGCGTTGCTGAGGTCCTGATCATCCTGCGCGGTGCTGATTGCCCGGGTATCCAGGCTGGCCAGCGGGACCGCAAACTGGGCCAGACTGACCTTGGCCAGCAGCGTGCGGGCATCGGCCTGATTAAGTACCAGGCTCCAGCCATCCAGCCCGCTGTCGAGAATCAGCTCGCTGTGATCCAGCAAGCTGCGCTCACAGACACAGGGCGAGTTGAACAGGATTGGCAGGCCCGGCAGCTGGTTCAGCTGATGCTTGCTGAGGATGCGCTGCAGTTCGCGGTTGCGTACCGGCTCCAGCTGGCGTCCGAGCAGGGCGCCGAGGGCCTTGAGGTCGAGCAGATGGTCTTTCGGGATCAGGGTCAGCACGGTGCCAACGCTGTCGCATAGCAGGCTCGCCTGAATACGCTGCGAGGCAGGCCAATTGCCGTTGGCGGGGCGCAGCTGATAGGCGATCCCCTGCTGTTGCAGCAGTTTTTCAATCAGATCGGGCAGGCTGGCGCCAAGTGGCTCGGAAGCGGCGGTATTATTCATTATCTGTTCCTTGCTGAGTCAGGCGGTGCTGGTGCCCCGGTGTTGCTGGATGCTTGCTTGATTCTAGCGGCTCGTCTGAGTGCAGCATAGCTGCACTCAGACCTGGGCAAAATGCTGGCCGTCGGCTATCCAGCGATCCAGCAGCGGTTGTACCCGCTCCGGGTGGCTGCGCGCGAGTTGCTGCGCCGCCTGCTGGACGTCCGGCAGCAGATCGGCATCACGCACCAGATCGGCAATCCGGAACTGCACCAGGCCGGTCTGCCTGGTCCCCAGTACCTCGCCGGGGCCGCGCAGGGCCAAGTCCTTTTCGGCGATGACGAAACCGTCGGTGCTTTCGCGCATGATGCCCAGTCGCTCGCGCCCAAGGGCCGATAACGGCGCATGATAGAGCAGCACGCAGTGGCTGGCGGCGCTGCCGCGTCCGACCCGTCCGCGCAGCTGGTGCAGCTGGGCCAGGCCCAGACGTTCCGGATTTTCGATAATCATCAGGCTGGCGTTGGGCACATCCACGCCAACCTCGATCACCGTAGTGGCGACCAGCAGGTGCAGGTCGCCTTCCTTGAAGGCGGCCATGATCTCGGCCTTTTCAGCCGGCTTCATGCGCCCGTGAATCAGGCCGATGGAGAGTTCCGGCAGGGCTTCGCAGAGCGACTCCCAGGTTGCCTCTGCCGCTTGCGCCTGCAGTTGTTCGGATTCTTCGATCAGGGTGCAGACCCAGTAGGCCTGTCGACCCTCGGCGCAGCCGGCGCGAACCCGCTCGATGACCTCCGCGCGGCGGCTATCGGAAATCAGTACGGTATTGACCGGGGTGCGTCCGGGCGGCAGTTCGTCGAGGATCGAGGTGTCCAGGTCGGCGTAGGCGCTCATGGCGAGGGTGCGCGGGATCGGTGTGGCGGTCATGATCAGCTGATGCGGCGAGACACCGCCCGCGGCACCCTTGTCGCGCAGCGCCAGGCGCTGCTGGACGCCAAAGCGATGCTGTTCGTCGATGATTGCCAGGCCCAGATTGCGGAACTGCACGTCGTCCTGGAACAGCGCGTGAGTGCCGACAATCATCACCGCCTCGCCGCTGGCGATCAGTTGCAGCTGGTTGCTGCGCGCCTTGCCCTTCAGTTTGCCGGCGATCCAGGCCACTGACAGGCCGAGTGCGGCAAACCAGCGCTGGAAGTTGTTGAAGTGCTGCTCGGCCAGAATCTCGGTCGGTGCCATCAGCGCCACCTGCCAGCCGGCTTCGATGGCCTGCAATGCGGCGAGCGCGGCAACGACGGTCTTGCCGGCACCGACATCGCCCTGCACCAGACGCAGCATGGGCCGTGGTTGGGCCAGATCAAGCAGGATCTCGTCAGCCACCCGGCGCTGGGCGCCGGTCAGCGGAAAGCCCAGCTGCGCGACAAAGCGGTCGGCCAGCTCACCGGCAGCGCGCATCGGCGGCGCCTTGTGCGCCCGCATCTGGGCGCGCAGCCGCAGCATGGCCAGTTGATGGGCCATCAACTCCTCGAACGCCAGTCGGTGCTGGGCCCAGTGGCGGCCGTCCTGCAGGGCCTCGAGGTCGATGTCCGGCGGCGGGCGGTGCAGCAGCTGTACGGCTTCGCGCAGCGGCGGCAGCTGATAGGCCTCGGCCAGCTCCGGCGGCAGCCATTCGGTCAGGTGATTGCCTTTGGCGAGCCAGGCCAGCGCCGCGTCACTGAGACTGCGCAGACGCTGTTGCGACAGCCCTTCGGTGGCGGGGTAAATCGGTGTCAGGGTATCGCTGACCGGCAACGCCTCAGCGCCGTCGAGGTTGTGCAGCTCTGGGTGATAGATTTCCAGTCCGGAGGCGCCCGGCCGTACTTCGCCATAGCAGCGCCAGCGGCTGCCGCGGCTGAGGTTGGCCTTGAGCGCGGCGGAAAAATAGTAGAAGCGCAGGCTGAGGGTACCGCTGCCGTCCTGAATGCGGCAGAGCAGGCTGCGGCGCCGGCCCATGACCACCTCAGCGCCGAGCACTGTGCCTTCGATGACCGCGTCGAGCCCGGGGCGTAACGCGCCAATCGGCGTGACACGGGTGCGATCCTGATAGCGCATCGGCAGGTGAAACAGCAGATCCTGTACCGATGACAGGCCGAGCCGGTCCAGTTTGTCCGCGAGGGCTGGACCAATCCCCTTGAGCACGGTCAGCGGTGTCTGTTCACCCACGCTGTCTCTGGCTCCGTATCAGCTTGACGGTTGATTGACCGAGCACAGACGAATCGAGTCGCTGAGCAGCTCAATGGCTTTCGGACGCGGAAAGCTGGCACGCCAGGCAATGGCGACGGTGCGATACGGCGCTGGTGCCTTGAACGGCTTGGTAACCAGCAGGTCGGAGCTGTAATAGCGGTCGTCGGCAGCAGACATCGGCAGCACGGTCATGCCGATCCCCGAGGCGACCATGTGGCGGATGGTCTCCAGTGAGCTGGATTCGACGGTGGTGTGCTTGTGCTGGTCGTCGCCCTTGCGCAGGGTCGGGCAGGCTTCGAGCACCTGGTCGCGGAAACAGTGCCCTTCACCGAGCAGCAGCAGCTTGTTGTCGTCCAGTTCGTCCAGGGTCACGCTGTCCCGTGCCGCCCAGGGGTGGCTGGCCGGCATCAGCAGGCTGAACGGCTCGTCATAGAGCGGCTTGGTCAGCACGTCGGGCTCCTGGAACGGCAGCGCGATGATGATCGCATCAAGCTCGCCATTGCGCAGCTTGTCGCGCAGTACGTGGGTGAAGTTTTCTTCGATGTACAGCGGCATTTCCGGTGCGACCCGGTGCAGCTGCGGTACCAGGTGCGGGAACAGATACGGCCCGATGGTATAGATGGCTCCGACCTTGAGTGGGGCGGCCAGCTGGTTCTTGCCGGCGGTCGCCAGTTCGCGAATGGCCAGCGCTTCCTCCAGCACTTTCTGGGCCTGGGCAACGATCCGTTCACCGATGGGGGTGACGCGAACGGCGCTTTTGCTGCGTTCGAAGATCATCACGCCCAGTTCTTCCTCCAGCTTCTTGACTCCCACGCTGAGGGTCGGCTGGGACACATGGCAGCGTTCGGCGGCGTGGCCGAAGTGCTGTTCCTGGGCAAGGGTGACGATGTAGCGGAGTTCGGTCAGGGTCATTGGCTGCAGTCTGTCTGGCTACGGAAGAGGGTCAAACAATGGGCTGTAGCATAGCCGGTTGGTTGATAGAGTAAAACAATCGAAGTGCCCTTGCTGACGGTGTGGCCGTCGGCCTCCGGCTGGTACAGTGGCGCTTTGCGGATACAGAATGGGAGAAACCGATGCGGCGCGTGGTCATTGCCGGATGTGGGGATGTGGGGTCGGCGCTGGCGGTGCGGCTGCTGGCGCGTGGCTGGCAGGTTTACGGTGTGCGTCGTGATGTCACCAGGTTGCCGGAGGGCGTACTGCCGATTGCGGCGGACCTGTGTGCTGCCGAGTGCCCTGCGGACTGGCCGGAGAAGGTCGATTATCTGGTGTTTTGTCCGGCAGCAGGCAAACGCGATGCCGAGCTGTACCAGCGTCTGTACGTGCAGGGGCTGGCGCATGTGATCGATTGGCTGGGGCAGGGCAAGCGTGGGCTGCGCCATCTGCTGCAGGTTTCCAGCACTGGTGTCTATGCCCAGCAGGATGGTGAGTGGGTCACCGAGAACAGCCGTGCCGAGGCCGACAGCGAGACCGGCAGGGCCCTGCTGGCTGCGGAAGATGTTGCCCTGCGCAGCGGTGTGCCGGCGTCGGTAGTGCGGCTGGCGGGCATTTACGGGCCAGGTAGAAACCGGCTGATCGAGCAGGCGCGTGCCGGCATGACGGTTCCGGCCGAGCCGCCGCAATATACCAACCGGATTCATCGTGATGATGCCGTCGGCTTGCTTGAGCACCTGCTGCTGCAGGCTGAAGCACGCGAGTTGTTGGCGCCTTGTTACCTTGGCGTGGACGATGAGCCGGCACCGCTGCACGAGGTCGTCCAGTGGCTGCGCGAGCAGCTCGGTGTCGAGGCTCGGGATGACGGCCCGGCCAGTACTCGAATGGGCAGCAAGCGCTGCAGCAACGACCTGGCGCGCGAAAGCGGCTGGGCACCGCAGTATCCGACCTATAGAGAGGGATATGCGACGCTGCTGGATCACTAGCAAGCTACAAGCTACAAGCTACAAGCTACAAGCTACAAGCGGCAAGCTACAAGCTACAAGCGGCAAGCGGCAAGCAAAAGCAAAAGCAAAAGCAAAAGCAAAAGCAAAAGCAGGTTTGTGGTAGTGGGGCCGAAAAAAAACCGCGCAGGTCGAAACCGCGCGGTTTTTTCTTGTAGCTTGCGGCTTGTAGCTTGCCGCTCGGGGGATGGGCGTTAGCCCACCACCATAATCCCGTCCATCTCGACCGGCACGCCCTTGGGCAGCGCGGCTACGCCGATGGCGGCGCGGGCCGGGTAGGGCTTCTCGAAGTAGCGTTCCATGATTTCGTTGACCTTGGCGAAGTTGCCCAGATCGGTCAGGAAAATGTTCAGCTTGACGATGTCCTGCAGCTTGCCGCCAGCGGCTTCAGCAACGGCGCTGAGGTTGTCGAATACGCGGCAGACCTGCGCTTCAAAGCCGTCGACCACTTCCATGGTGGCGGGGTCCAGCGGGATCTGGCCGGACAGGTATACGGTGTTGCCGACCTTGATTGCCTGGGAGTAAGGCCCAATGGCAGAGGGGGCGTGTTCACTGGTAATGACTTGCTTGTTCATGTGTTCTCCGACGGAATTCAGTTTTTGAGACGGGTAATGCGCATCACGCCCTTGAGGTTGCGGATGCGCTTGATCAGTTGCGACAGATGCAGGCGGTCGCGTACCCGAACGACCAGCTGTACGACGCTGACGCGTCCGTCGCGTTCGTCGACGCTGATCTTGTCGATGCTGGCGTCGGCGACGGTGATGCCGGTGGCGAGCTGGGCAATGATGCCGCGCTGGTGTTCCAGTTCGACGCGCAGCTCGACGGTAAATTCGCCACTGACGTCCTTGTCCCACGTCAGGTGCAGGGTCTTCTCGCTGTTATGGCGGTTATCCGCCAGATTTCGGCAATTTTCCTGGTGGATGACCATGCCCTTGCCGGAGGACAGATAACCGACGATCGGGTCGCCCGGGATCGGGTTGCAGCAGCGGGCGAAGCTGACCACCAGCCCTTCGGTGCCGCGGATCGCCAGCGGCTTCTCGCTGTTGTCGGCGTTGCTGTCGGGGCTGATTTTCTGGGTGTCTTCCTCTTCGCTGGCGCCTTCGGCGGCCAGCAGGCGCCGGGCGACCACGTATGCCATGCGGTTGCCGAGGCCGATATCCGCCAGCAGATCTTCCATCAGTTCCATCTGGCAATCGGTCAGCACGGCCTGAATGCGCGCTTCCGGAATGTCGCTGAGCTGGGTGCCGAAGCTCGCCAGTACCTTGTCGAGCAGGCGTTCGCCGAGGGCGATGGACTCTGAATGGCGCTGGTGCTTGAGGAAGTGGCGGATGTTGCTGCGGGCCTTGCCGGTAATCACGAAGCTGAGCCAGGCCGGGTTCGGGCGGGCGCCCGGGGCGGTAATGATTTCGACGGTTTCGCCGCTTTCCAGCGGCTCGGACAGCGGCGCCAGTCGTCGGTTGACGCGGCAGGCGATACAGCTGTTGCCGATGTCGGTATGCACCGCGTAGGCAAAGTCGACCGGGGTCGACCCCTTGGGCAGCTCCATGATGCGGCCCTTGGGGGTAAAGATGTAGACCTCGTCCGGGAACAGGTCGATCTTGACGTTCTCGATGAACTCCAGCGAGTTGCCGGCGTTCTGCTGCAGCTCCAGTACGCTTTTCAGCCACTGACGGGTACGGGCGTGGTTGCCGTTGATGACCTCGTCCTTGGACTTGTAGACCCAGTGCGCTGCAATGCCGTTGTTGGCCAGCTCTTCCATCTCGTCGGTACGGATCTGGATTTCGATCGGTACCCCGTGCATGCCGAACAGGGTGGTGTGCAGGGACTGGTAGCCGTTGGCCTTGGGGATGGCGATGTAGTCCTTGAAGCGGCCGGGGAATGGCTTGTACAGGCTGTGGACGGCGCCGAGCACGCGGTAGCAGGTGTCCGGCTTGTCGACGATGATGCGGAAGGCGTAGACGTCCATGATTTCATTGAACGACTTCTTCTTGCCGCGCATCTTCTGGTAGATGCCGTACAGGTGCTTCTCGCGCCCCATCACCTTGCCCTGAAGACCCTCGCGTTCCAGGCAGGCCTGCAGCGACTCGAGAATCCGGTTCAGCAGCTCCTTGCGGTTGCCGCGGGCGTTGCGCACGGCGCGGTCAATCAGCATCGAGCGCATCGGATACATGGCCTTGAAGCCCAGGTCCTCGAACTCGGTGCTCAGACTGTGCATACCCAGACGGTTGGCAATCGGCGCGTAAATCTCAAGGGTTTCCTTGGCGATGCGGCGGCGCTTCTCCGGTGCCAGCGCACCCAGGGTTCGCATGTTGTGCAGGCGGTCGGCGAGCTTGACCAGAATCACCCGGATATCGCGGGCCATGGCCAGGGCCATCTTCTGGAAGTTCTCGGCCTGGGCTTCGGCCTTGCTCTCGAAGGTCATCTGGGTCAGCTTGCTGACCCCGTCCACCAGCTCGGCAACGGTGTCGCCAAACTGCTCGACCAGAGCATCCTTGGGAATGCCGGTGTCTTCGATTACGTCGTGCAGCATGGCCGCCATCAGGCTCTGATGGTCCATGTGCATGTCGGCGAGGATATTGGCTACGGCAAGGGGATGGGTAACGTAAGGCTCGCCGCTGCGTCGGGTCTGGCCGTCGTGGGCTTGCTCGGCGTAGAAATAGGCGCGCCGGACCAGGTTGACCTGATCCGGCTCAAGGTAATTGCCAAGGGTGTCGGCAAAAACTTCTATCGCAGACATGCAGCTCTCCCGCACCCGTGGTAACGGGTGATGACCTCAGGAATGCCCGGCCTGCGCAATCCGTTTACTCGGCCAGTTCGGTAGTTTCCAGCGAGTACAGCGGCTCCTGCTGATCCTGCAGGGCTTCTTCGGCGAGGATTTCATTGGAAACCAGGCCTTCGGCGACTTCACGCAGGGCAACGACGGTCGGCTTGTCATTTTCCCATGCTACCTTGGGCTCCTTGCCGCCGGTGGCCAGCTGACGGGCGCGCTTGGAGGCCAGCATGACCAGTTCAAAACGGTTATCTACATTTTCCAGGCAGTCTTCAACGGTGACGCGGGCCATGGGGTACTCCGGAAAGGTAACAAGTGAACAAATCGACGCGCCCGGCACGGGGCCGGACGCAGGACCTGACAGTTTACTGGCTGAGGCTTCAGTCTGACAAGAGCGCCTGTAGCAGGGAGGCGTGACGCGCGCTCTGGGCAGTGGTCTTTAGTCGGTAGCTGCGTACGATGGCCTTGAGGTCGTCGAGGGCGTGCTCGAAGGTGTCGTTGATGACCAGACTGTCGAACTCGACGTAATGGCTCATCTCGGCAACGGCTTCGGCCATGCGGCGATCAATCACGTCGTTATCATCCTGGCCACGGGAATCAAGGCGGTAGCGCAGCGCTTCGAGTGACGGCGGCAGGATGAAGATCGAGTGTGCCTGCGGAAGCTTGCGGCGAACCTGTTCTGCGCCCTGCCAGTCAATTTCCAGAATGATGTCATGCCCACGGGCCAGGGCCTGTTCTACGGCGGTTTGCGAGGTGCCGTAGAGGTTGCCGAACACTTCGGCGTGCTCAAGGAAATCACCGGCTTCCACTAGTTTGAGGAAGTTGTCACGGTCGGTGAAGTGGTAGTTAACACCATCAGTCTCGCCCGGGCGCATCGGGCGGGTGGTGTGCGAAACCGAGACGTGCAGGTTGGGTGTCTGTTCGATCAGTGCCTTGACCAGGCTGGTTTTGCCTGCTCCGGACGGGGCGGAAATGATGTACAGCGTGCCGGTGGCATGGGTCATCGGACAGGGTTCCTGCGGTGCGTAATGGGTAAGCGCGCAATTATAGGGATTTCGTGCGGTGGCGTCATGGCTGGTCGTCGCTTCCGCTAAGCTGTTGGTTGAGGTCGAAACCGGAGGAAGGAGCAGGGATGATTTCAAAATGGCAATGGCTGCTGGCGCAGTTGACCCGCACGCTCTGGGTGCGTGCTTCCCTCTATGCCCTGCTGGCGGTGGTTGCGGCGCTGCTGTCGATTCTGGTCCAGCGGCTGCTGCCGGGCCCGTTGCCGGTCACCATCGGGGCTGATGCGGTTGAGCGCATTCTCGACATTCTGGCCTCCAGCATGCTGGCGGTGACCACTTTCTCGCTGAGTGTCATGGTGGCGGCATACAGTGCAGCGACTGCCAATGCGACGCCGCGGGCAACTCGGCTGCTGATGCAGGACACCACCACGCAGAATGTACTGGGAACCTTTATCGGGGCGTTTCTGTTCAGCCTGGTGGGGTTGATTGCGTTAAGCACGGAGGCATACGACGAGAACGGACGCGTTGTGCTGTTTGCCGTAACGCTGCTGGTGATTGTGCTGATCGTGGTCACCATCCTGCGCTGGATTGAGCACCTGTCGCGCTTCGGGCGGGTCGGTGATACCACCGCCCGGGTCGAGGCGGTCACCCGCATGGCGCTGGCGGATCGCATAGCCAATGCCTGCCTTGGTGCCCGTCTGCTGGATCCGCAGCGGCTGCCGTCCAGCGCCAGGCCGCTGTATCCCTGTGATGCCCTCTATCTGCAGCATCTGGATGTCGGCGCGCTGGCCGATTGCGCGCAGGAGCACAGCCTGCGTTTGTATGTCGTTGTGCAGCCCGGCTGCTTCGTGCATCCGGCGGCGCCCGTGTTGTGGTTTGAAGGCGATGCCGACGAAACCGTGCAGTCGCAGCTGCTGGACGCCTTTACCCTGGGCGACATGCGCTCCTTTGATCAGGATCCCCGCTTCGGGTTGTCGGTTCTGTCGGAGATCGCTTCACGCGCGCTGTCGCCGGCGGTCAATGATCCTGGCACGGCCATCGACATTCTCGGCCGTGGCGTGCGTCTGTTGTCGGCCTGGGTGGATCATTGCGAGCCGCAACCGGATGAGGTGCGCTATCCGCAGGTCTGGCTGGTGACGCTGGCGCTGGACGATCTGTTTGATGACCTGTTTGGCCCCATCGCCCGTGATGGCGCGGCGCGGATTGACGTTCAGCTGCGCTTGCTCAAGTCGCTGCAGGCGCTCGCCGCTCAGGATGAGCGATTCGTTGCGCCCGCCCGGCGGCTGGCGCACGAGGCCCGATCGCTGGCTGACCAGCTTATGCCGCTGGCTGTCGACCGCGAGCGGTTAGGCGCGGAGGTCGAGCGGCTGGAAGCCGGCCAGGACGTTCTGCGGCGCCAGTTATAGCGCCGCATTCGGCATCTCGGGGTAACGGCAATATCGCCGTTACGGGTGTTATCGTGGACCGACCCCGCCAGACCGTTCAAACAAATAGTGGAGTTCTGCAGCATGATTCGAATCACCGTTGCCTACCCCGCGCAGGACAATGCGCGTTTTGACCACAGCTATTACCAGCAGCAGCACGCCAGATTGATCCATGAGCAGCTGGATGCACACGGCCTGCTAAAGCTCGAAGTGGACCAGTGCCTGGCCGATGGCGCGGGGCAGGCGCCGCAGTTTGTGGCCTGCGCGCATCTGTTCTTTGCCGATATGGCGCAGTTTCAGGCCGCTTTCGCCGCCGGCGGCAAGGCGCTGAATCAGGACATGGCCAATTACACGGACATCACGCCGGTTGTCACCATCAGTCAGGTTGTTGCCTGATTCTCCCGCTGGCCGCGCCTGATCATCGGGCGCGGATCAACTGGCAGCATCCGTTGCCCTGAACCCGCTACAATAGGGCCGCCTTGCCCTTTCATCCTGTCGAGGAAACCCCCTGATGACCGCACGTCGGGTTGCATCAGCGTTGCGCGCTGCTGACAAAAGAGCTGTTTCCAGAACGCCAGCCTCCGGTGCTGGCGCTCTGCGTCAGGATCGAATCTATCAGGCCATCAGCGACGCCATCATCGAGCACCGCCTGCAGCCGGGCGCGCGCTTGCGCGAGGATGCGTTGGCCGAGGTGTTCGGGGTCAGCAGGACCGGTATTCGCAAGGTGCTGCAGCGCCTCGCCATGGATCAACTGATTACCCTGACCCCCGGCAAGGGCGCCAGTGTCACCCGGCCTTCCGCCGAGGAGGCGCGGGAAGTCTTTGATGCGCGGCGGATGGTGGAATGTGGCCTGATGCGGCAATTGGCACCGCAGATTGATGAGGCGGCACTGGCGGCCTTGCGCGCGCTGGCCGAGCAGGAGCAGCAGGCATTGGCGGCGCGCGATCAGAGTGCGGCGATCAAGTGCTCGGCGGAGTTTCACAGTCAGCTGGCGGTGCTGGCCGGCAATCAGACGCTGGCGAGTTTTGTCGTCCAGCTGTGTTCGCGTTCATCGTTGATTCTGGCGGTGTACGGCAACGCCGGGAATCTGGGCTGCGACTGCACCGATCACGACCGCCTGATCACGTTGCTGGAAGGTCGGGATGGTGAGGCGGCTGCCGCCTTTATGGCGCAGCATCTGGATGCCATTGAGGGCTCGCTGGCGATTGCCTACTCGCCGCAGACCACGCCGGATCTGCAGGATATCTTCGCCGCTTATCGCGGCTGATGACGCCGACGGTGCAGGCACCGTCGGCAGCCTCGGGGCTCAGCGGCGGAAGCGCTGGCAGGGGCCCCAGTATTGCATCAGCAGGTAGTAGCTGAGCCCGGCCGGAATCAGGCTGGCATACCACGACACACTGGATACGTTCAGCGCGACCACGGCACCAATGGCGGTCGCGATCAGCGCGGCGTAGTTGACCCCCTGATACGGGCCGTTGGCGTCGTACAGGTGCTCCAGATTCAGCGTGCGCTTGCGAATCAGGTAATAGTCCACCACCAGAATCGCGAAGATCGGGCCCAGGAACGCCGAGTAGGTCTGCACGAATACCTGCAGGCCGGCGGCCGAATCCTCGCTGACCAGTTTCCACGGGAAGGTGGCGAAGGCCAGCAGGCCGACGATGACGGTGGCCGGGCGGAACTTCAGCTTGAATACATCCATCAGCACGTAGGTCGGCGGCACCACGTTGTTCAGTACGTTGGTGGTGACCTGGGCGAAGGCGATGAACAGCAGGGTGGTCATCAGCAGCGGCGTGTTGTCGACCGCGTTGGCAAACACCTGGATCGGGTCGGCGACGCCGGTGGCTTCGGAGACCATGTAGCCGATCAGGCCCATGAACAGGGTGCAGGGCAGAATCGACATCGAGTAGATGGTGGTCAGCAGACCCGGGCCGGTGCCGTGTTTGTGCTCGCGGGCGTAGTCACTGACGTTGAGGATTATAGTGCTGTAGATGCCGAGGAACAGCATGGTCGCGCTCCAGAACGGCAGGCCCCATGAGCCCTGCATGGTCAACAGGCTGCTCGAGAGTTCGTCGCCGTAACGCTGCACGGTGCTGTAGAACATGTAGACCAGCGAGGCGAGGATAAAGGCGCTGCCGACATTCTCCAGCCACTTGATGCCCTGAAAGCCCATGACCGACAGGCCGATCTGCAGGAACTGGAAGGCAATAAAGAAGAACACCAGATTGTCGAAGCCGAACAGGGTGGCGGACACCATGTTCAGGGCGCCGGCGCCAATCCAGCTCTGGAAACCGTACCAGACGATTGCCGGTACCGCGCGCACCAGACCGGGCAGGCGGGTGCCGGTAAAGCCGAAGGCGCTGCGCGCCTGCACCATGAACGGGATGCCGTACTTGTAACCGGCGGCGCCGTTGAGCACCAGCGCAATACCAATGACGAAACAGCCGATGGCGATGGCGATGGTGGCCTGAATCAGGTTGAGGCTGCCGACCACGCTGGAGCCCATGGTAAAGGTGCCGATGGAAACGCAACCGCCAAACCAGGCCAGCAGATAGGACAGGCGCCCCATGATGCGGACTTTCTGGGGCGCAAGAGACTCCTCGCCGGCGGCCTTGGTTTCGTTGCTCGGCTGGCTGCCGGCGGTGAGCGTGCTGGCGTCAGTGTTCATGAGACTCCCCCGTGGGCTGTGTTATGCATTGTTGTCTCCCCGGATCATCCGATCCTGCGGTTTCTTGTGTGCCCCGCGGGGCGTGCTGTCACCTGATCAGCCGTGGGCCAGATCAGAGTACTCGGCAAAGCGTCCGGTGAAGCGTTTGCTGCCCGGAAACGCCAGATCGCCAAATTTGCTGGTACCCAGCCCCAGCCCAACTACGGCTTCGGCCAGCTTCACTGCCGCGGTCACGCCCTCCACCACGGGCAGACCGACCGCATCGCTGATCTGCGGGGTGAGGTCGGCCATGCCGCCGCAACCCAGCACGATGGCACCGATGTTGTCTTCGCGCTTGGCCTTCAGGCACTCGTCGATGATGCGCTCAAGGGCGATATCCGGGTTCTCTTCCAGATCCAGCACCGGAATGTCGGCCGCGCGCAGGCGTCGGCAGCTGTGGCGGAAGCCGTAATTGTCGAGCAGGTGCTCGGCGATGATCAGGGTGCGCGGCAGGGTGGTAACCACCGAGAAGCGGGTGCTGATCAGGCTGGCAACATGGAAGGCGGCTTCGGCGATGCCGATCACCGGGGCGCGGGTCAGCTCGCGGGCGGCATACAGCCCGGGGTCGCCAAAGCAGGCAATGATGTAGGCGTCGGTGCCTTCGCGCTCACCCGCGCGTACTTCCTCGATAACGCCCAGAGCACTGACCGCCTCGTCGAAATGGCTCTCGATCGACACCGGGCCGCTGTCTGGCTGGCTGGCGGTGATCCGCGTGCCGGGTGCGGCAACGGCTTTGGCCGCCGCGCCGATGGTCTCGGTCATGGCGTGGGTGGTGTTCGGGTTGATGACGCGAATATGCATGAATCTGGCCTGCCAATGTATGTACACAAAACAATAGATTAATTGTATACAATCGCTCGAGTCAAAAAATCAAAATGCCCTGCAGTTATCGCGCGTAATAAGCGCTGCGTGGTCGAATTGCGGGCTTTCTTCAGCGAAAGAGGTGTCTTAATGAGCTATAGCGCTGTGTATCCACGCGATCTGATCGGCTACGGTCGCACCCCGCCGGAAGCCCGTTGGCCCGGCCGTGCGCGGATCGCCGTTCAATTTGTGCTCAACTACGAAGAGGGCGGTGAGAACTGTGTGCTGCACGGCGACAGTCACTCCGAGCAGTTTCTGTCGGAAATCATTGGTGCGGCGGCGTTCGATGATCGCCACATGAGCATGGAGTCGATTTACGAGTACGGCTCGCGGGTCGGTGTCTGGCGCCTGCTCAACGAATTTGAGCGGCGCGGCCTGCCGCTGACCGTGTTTGGCGTGGCGATGGCACTGGAGCGGCATCCGGAAGTAGCCCAGGCGTTCCATGAGCTGGGCCACGAGATCGCCTGCCACGGCTGGCGCTGGATTCACTATCAGAACATCCCTGAAGCCGTCGAGCGTGAGCATCTGCAACGCGCATTGGAGATATTCCAGCGCCTGTATGGCGCCCAGCCGGACGGCTGGTACACAGGGCGGGACAGCCCCAATACCCGGCGCCTGCTGCTGGATCAGGGCGGCTTTCTGTATGACAGCGACTATTACGGTGATGATCTGCCATTCTGGACCCGTGAGGCGGACAGCGCCGGCGCGCTGCATAATCACCTGATCGTGCCCTACACGCTGGATACCAACGACATGCGCTTTGCCTCACCGCAGGGCTTCAATACGGGCGACCACTTCTTCCAGTATCTGAAAGACGCTTTCGACGTGCTCTACGCTGAGGGTGACGATCTGCCGAAGATGCTGTCGATCGGTCTGCACTGTCGGCTGATCGGCCGTCCCGGCCGCTTCCGCGCGCTGCAGCGTTTTCTTGATTACATCGAATCCCATGATCGGGTCTGGGTTACCCGCCGTGTCGATATCGCCCGCCATTGGGCCGAGCATCATCCCGCACAGAACCAGGAGTCAGTATGAGCAAGCAATCCGCACCCCGCAGCTACTACGCGCCAACCGGCGGGCACCCGCCGCAGACGCAGCTGACCACCGACCGCGCGGTCTTCACCGAGGCCTACGCGGTGATTCCCAAGGGCGTGATGCGCGATATCGTTACCAGCCACCTGCCGTTCTGGACCGGTACCCGTCTGTGGGTGCTGTCGCGTCCGCTCAGCGGTTTTGCCGAGACCTTCTCGCAGTACATCATGGAAGTGCAACCGGGTGGCGGCAGCGACAAGCCGGAAACCGACGCCTCCGCCGAAGGTGTGCTGTTCGTGGTGGAAGGCGAAATGACGCTGATCCTGAACGGTCAGCAGCATCTGATGAAAGAGGGCGGCTACGCCTTTATTCCGCCGAGCAGTGACTGGCAACTGCACAACAACAGCGGCGCTGTGGTGCGCTTCCACTGGATCCGCAAGGCCTATCAGAAGGTGGATGGCCTGGATGCACCGGAAGCCTTCGTTACCAACGAGAACGACATCATCCCGCTGGAGATGCCCGGCACCAACGGTGCCTGGAGCACCACCCGCTTTGTCGACATGAGCGACATGCGCCACGACATGCACGTGAATATCGTCAACTTCCAGCCGGGCGGCGCGATTCCCTTCGCCGAGACCCACGTCATGGAGCATGGCCTCTATGTGCTGGAAGGCAAGGCGGTCTACCTGCTGAACAAGGATTGGGTCGAGGTCGAAGCCGGCGACTACATGTGGCTGCGCGCCTTCTGCCCGCAGGCCTGCTACGCCGGTGGCCCCGGCCCGTTCCGCTACCTGCTGTACAAGGACGTCAACCGTCACATGAAACTGCCGACCTTCGGCCGTTGAGGAGCAGAAGATGAGTGCTGACGTGTTGCAGCTGACGGCTCAGCCCCTGACACCGGAGGCCTTCGAGGCCTTCGGTGAGGTGATCGACTCGCGCAGCTCCGCGCATTTCATGATCAACGCGGGCCGTACCCGTCGCCATCATGATCTGGCCAGGGTTGAGGTGGCCGGTGAATCACCGCGGGTGCTGATCAGCATCTTCGTCAGCCAGCCGGTCACCGTGCCGCTGGAGCTGACCTTTCTGGAGCGCCATCCGCTCGGCAGCCAGGCGTTCATGCCGCTGCACGAGGAGCAGTTTCTGATCGTGGTAGCGCCACCCGGCGATGCGATTGATCCGGCCGAGGTGCGCGCCTTCATCACCGACGGCCGGCAGGGCGTCAACTACCGCATCGGCACCTGGCATGCCATCCAGTCGGTGCTGGAGCGTGAAGGGGAGTTTCTGGTGGTCGATCGCGGGGGTGCCGGGCACAACTGTGACGAGTACCCGATCAACATCCGGGTGACGCTGGCGTGATCCTGCGCTGACGTTGCTGCCGCTCCGCAACGGAGCGGTATAGGCTTACTCGATATTCTGGATCTGCTCGCGCATCTGTTCGATAAATACCTTCAGATCGACCGCCGCCTGGGTGCTGCGCGTATCGATGGCCTTGGAGCCGAGGGTGTTGGCTTCGCGGTTGAACTCCTGCATGAGGAAGTCCAGGCGGCGGCCGATGGCGTCCTTGCTGTCGAGCACGCGGCGGGTTTCGGCGACGTGGGTATCGAGGCGGTCGAGTTCTTCGGCGACGTCGATCTTCTGCGCCAGCAGTACGATTTCCTGCTCGACGCGGGTGCTGTCCAGCTCGAGTTTGGCGTCGTTGAAGCGGTCGATCAGCTTCTGCCGGTGGGTGGTCAGCAGGGTCGGCATCATTTCGCGGATTACGGCGGTGCGCTCGCTGATGCTGCTCAGGCGGTCCTCGATCAGTTGCTTCAGCTCGGCGCCTTCGCGCGCGCGGTGTTCCTTCAGTTCCTTGAGGGCCTGATCGAACAGTTGGCGGGCCTGCTTGACCAGGTCACCCTGGTCCGTTTTCTCGCCAATCACCACGCCCGGCCAGGCCAGCAGCTCGAGCGGGTTGACCGGGCCGGCGTTCTGCAGGCGGGCGCTGAGCTGCTCGGTGGTGCGGATCAGCTGGTCGAGCAGTGGCTGGTTAAGGCTGAGTTCGCTGGACTGCTGCTCGACCGGGTTGAAGCGCAGGGTGCACTCGACCTTGCCGCGGGCCAGCTGCTTGCGCAGCAGCTCGCGCAGCGGGCCTTCCAGTTCGCGGAAGGCTTCGGGCAGGCGCAGGGTGACTTCCAGATAGCGGTGGTTCACCGACCGCAGTTCCCAGGCCAGGTTGCCCTGATCGGTGCTGAGTTCGCTGCGGGCGAAGGCGGTCATGCTGTAAACCATGCTGATCCTCTGTCTGGTTGGTTGGCCGGTAGGCATTGTAGCGCCTTGCGGCGGTCCGGGGGTATCGTCGGGGTGCTATACTCCGCGGTCTTCCCACCTGCAGTACAAGGATTCCAGATGATGAAACGCCCCAGCGAACGCGCCGCCGACCAGATGCGCCAGGTTACCCTGACCCGTCACTACACCAAGCATGCCGAAGGCTCCGTGCTGGTCGAGTTTGGCGACACCAAGGTCATCTGTACCGTCAGTGTCGAGGCCGGGGTGCCGCGCTTCCTGCGTGGCAGCGGTCAGGGCTGGATCACCGCCGAATACGGCATGCTGCCGCGCTCTACCGGCTCGCGCATGCAGCGTGAGTCGAGCAAAGGCAAGCAGGGTGGTCGTACACTGGAAATTCAGCGTCTGATCGGTCGTTCGCTGCGCGCTGCGGTTGATTTGAAGACGCTGGGTGAAAACACCCTGTACATCGACTGCGATGTTATTCAGGCCGACGGCGGGACTCGCACTGCGTCGATCACCGGTGCCTGCGTGGCGCTGGTCGATGCACTGCGGGCCATGAAGCAGCGCGGTGCGATCAAGAAGGTGCCCGAGGTGCAGATGATTGCCGCGATCTCGGTCGGCATCTATCAGGGTGTGCCGGTGCTGGATCTGGACTATCCGGAAGACTCGGCTGCCGATACCGACCTGAATGTGGTGATGACCGACAAGGGCGGCTTTATCGAAGTGCAGGGTACCGCCGAAGCGGCACCGTTCAGTGCCGAGGATCTGAACGCCATGCTAACGCTGGCGCGCAAGGGGACTGACGAGTTGTTCGCGCTGCAGCGCGCTGCGCTGGAAGACTGATTGCTGGTCTGTAGTTATATCGATGAGGGCCGCCACTGCGCGGCCCTTTTTTGTGCGGCATGCACGCTGGCGTGGGCAGCACCATAGGCAGGGTGTGTAAACTCTGCTAAAACTCGCCTGAATCTGTTTTGACGCCAAGGAGTGCCTGTGATGACTGATCCCGTAACCCAAGTTGACAACACGCCGCCACCGCCGCCCGGTGCCCCTGGTCCGGAGGCGCGTCAGTGGGCGTTGTTCGTGCACCTGTCAGCCCTGCTCGGATTCATTATTCCGTTCGGTAATCTGGTTGGTCCCTTGATCATCTGGCAACTGAAAAAGGACATGGATCCCTTCGTGGATGATCAGGGCAAGGAAGCGCTGAATTTTCAGATCACGGTCGCCTTGCTGATGCTGGTCTGCCTGCTGCTGGCGCTGGTGGTTATCGGCCTGCTGCTGATGTGGGTCGTAGGCGTGGGTGCGCTGGTGCTGACCATCATTGCTGCGATCAAGGCCAATGAGGGTCAGGCCTACCGCTATCCGTTCTGCTGGCGGTTGATTAAATAGCCGAAGCAAAAAAACACCCCTGGAGCCCATGGCTGCGGGGGTGTTTTCGTTTGTACGGCTAACTCGATTGATTCTGTTGCGCCAAGTGTGCTGGCGCGGGATCTTTGCTTGCCGCTTGCCGCTTGCCGCTTGCCGCTTGCCGCTTGCCGCTCTCAGATACTCAGCGTCCAGTCATAGTCGATAATCACCGGCGCGTGCTGCGAGAAGCGCACATTGCGCGGAATCTTGGCCTGTTTGACGAAGCGGCGCAGCCCCGGGGTCAGGAACTGGTAGTCGAAACGCAGACCAAGATTGAGGTTTTCCGCCTGCTCGCTGTTCGGCCACCAACTGTACAGCTCGGATTCGCGGGTGACTTCGCGCAGGGCGTCGACGTAGCCCATGTTGCCGAAGATCTCGTCCATCCAGGCCCGTTCGGGCGCCATGAAACCGGGCTCGTTCTGACAGTCTCGCCAGTTCTTCACGTCCAGCTTGAGATGGGCAACGTACAGCGAGCCGCAGTAGATGAATTCGCGGCGCTTGCGACGCTGCTTGTTCAGGTAGTTGGCGAAGTCTTCCATGAACTTGAACTTCTGGTTCAGGTCGGCATCGCCGTCGCGGCCGGATGGCAGCAGCAGCGAGCCGATGCTGAGCTTGTCGAAGTCGGCCTGCATGAAGCGGCCGTAACGGTCGGCAGATTCAAAGCCCAGCCCCATGATGATTGCCTTGGGCGCCGTGCGGGTGTAGATCGCAACGCCGCCCTGGGACGGGGTTTCGGCTTCGAAGCAGTACTGCCAGTAGCCATCCAGCCAGTACGGGTCCTGCTCCAGTTCGGGGGCGGTGACGCGGATGTCCTGCAGACAGATGACATCGGCATCCTGGGTGCGCAGCCAGTCAAACAGGCCACGCTCGGCGGCGGCCTTTACTCCGTTGACGTTGAGACTGATGATTCGCATGCATGGTCCCCCAAAAAACCAGCGTGTATGATACCCGAGCTTGAGGGTCTGTTGTAGTTTCGTTAACCCGCTAGGTGCAGCCGGTAAAGCTGCCGGGCAGGAAACGAGACGCCTGGTTTGGTCATTCCGGACAGGCGACGAGTGTCGCCGGATGACCCCGGCGTCAGCAGCCCCCGGTCCTTTTGTTAATGATGAGGGTGTAGATGCACGAATATCAGCGGGAGTTCATTCGGTTTGCGCTGGATCGCAATGTCTTGCGATTTGGCGAGTTCACTCTCAAGTCAGGGCGCAAGAGTCCGTACTTTTTCAATGCGGGCCTGTTCAATGATGGCGCCTCACTGAGTCGACTGGGCCGCTTCTATGCCCAGGCCCTGGTGCACAGCAGCCTGCCGGATGTCGACGTCATTTTCGGGCCCGCCTATAAAGGCATCCCGCTGGCGGCGGTGACCGCTGTCGCCCTGGCCGACAGCTTTGACCGCAACCTGCCCTACTGCTTCAATCGCAAGGAAGCCAAGGATCACGGCGAGGGCGGCTCGCTGGTGGGCGCGCCGCTGGAAGGCCGCGTGCTGATTATCGATGACGTGATCACTGCCGGTACGGCGGTACGTGAGGTCATGCAGATCATTCGCCAGGCTGGAGCCACTCCGGCAGCGGTCATGATCGCACTGGATCGTCAGGAGCGGGGCCAGGGCGAACTGTCCGCCATTCAGGAGGTTGAGCGTGACTTTGGCATTCCGGTGATCAGCATTGTCAGCCTGAATCAGGTGATGGCCTTCATCCAGGATGATCCGGAATTGCAGCAGCATTTGCCGGCCGTACAGGCCTATCGCGCCGAATACGGAATCTGATCACAGTCTCGCCTGCGCGCGGAGGATGGATTAACGGTTTGGCGTCTGCGGTCGATATACTGCCAATTGGCCATCTGGCCGGCATTGATGTTCGCAAGGAACGCTGGAACGGATGAGGAGCCGCCTGCGATGAAACGGATCTTGAGCTGTGTTGCACTGACCTTGACGGTACTCCCGTTGTCGGGGGTTGCCGAAGAGCTGTACCGCTATACCGATGATAACGGTGTGGTGGTGCTCGACCGTCAGGTGCCGCCCCGTTTCATTGCCAACGGATACGAGGTGCTGGACAGCCATGGCCGAGTCAAGCAGGTGATTCCGCCGGCGCCGACCGTCGAAGAGCGTGAGGCGCAGCGACGAGAGCAGGAAGCCCGCAGGAAACAGGATGCCGAAGACGCTACCCTGCTGCGGCTTTACAGCAGTGTCGCCGACCTGGATCGGGCTCAGGCGCGCCAGTTGCAGCAACTGGACAACCAGATTGCCGTCGCCCGGGCCAATATTGCCGAGCTTCAGGTGGAGCGCGAAACATTGCGCTCGCAGGCCGCTGATCTTGAGCGAGCCGGACGCAAGGTGGAGCAGGGGATCATTGACCAGTTGGCGACAGTGGATGCCGAAACCCGTCGGCAGCAGCAGCGAATCGAGCGCACTCAGGCCGATATCGAGGCGGTCAAGGCAGACTATGCCAGCCAGAGAGCACGTCTGGCTGTGCTGCTCGGTGTGGAGCCGGCTGCCCGGTAGCAGCTGGCCCCTGGTTGTGGTTCAGCCCTGAATGGCCGCGCCGGACTCCTCCGGAAGGCAATGTTCGAAGGCGCGCACTGCCGCCTTGAATGCTTCCGGAATGGGCGTTGGCCGACGTGTCTGCTGATCGGCATGCACATAGACAATCTCGCCGCTGACCAGCAGGCTGTCCTCCCGATAGATTCCCACCAGAAAGGACATGCTGGAATTGCCGAAGCGCGAGACCCGCAGATGAATATCCAGCAGATCATCGAACAGCGCTGGTGCCTTGTAGTCGAGTAGCGTTCTGGCGGCAAAAAACTCGCTGCCATCCAGCCCTTCGCCAGGCTTCACGCCCGCGGCGGCGCGCAATGCCCGGTAGTACTCGGTCACGCCAACGTCGGCAAAGTTCAGGTAGTGGCCGTTGAAGACGATGCCCTGAGGGTCCGCTTCAGACCAGCGCACGCGCAGCGGCGTGCTGAAGCGGAAGTCGGCCCTGTCCATTACTCGCTCCGTGCCTGATTGGTGATCAGGGTGCCGACGCCGGTGTCTGTGAACAGTTCCAGCAGCACTGCGTTGGGTACCCGGCCGTCGACGATGATGGCACTGCCGACACCACCCTGAACCGCATCCAGCGCGCAGCGAATCTTCGGCAGCATCCCGCCATAGATAGTGCCATCGGCGATCAGCGCATCAACCTGGGCGGTGCTCAGGCCGGTCAGCACCTTGCCTTCCTTGTCCATCAGTCCGGCGATGTTGGTCAGCAGCATCAGCTTTTCGGCGCCCAGCGCTTCGGCGACCTTGCCCGCCACCAGGTCGGCGTTGATGTTGTAGGAGGCGCCATCGGTGCCGACGCCGATCGGAGCGATGACCGGGATGTAGTCATCGGAGACCAGGCGGTTGATCAGGTTGGCGTTGACGCTGGAGACCTCGCCCACATGCCCGATGTCGATGATCTCGGGCTTGTCCATGCCGGGGGTGTGACGGCTGACTTTCAGCTTGCGGGCCTTGATCAGACCGGCATCCTTGCCGGTCAGGCCGATTGCGCTGCCACCATGCTGGTTGATCAGGTTGACGATGTCCTTGTTGACCTGGCCGCCAAGGACCATCTCGACCACATCCATGGTCTGGCTGTCGGTCACCCGCATGCCTTCGATGAACTGGCTTTCGATGTTCAGTCGCTTGAGCAGATCACCGATCTGCGGGCCGCCACCATGCACCACCACCGGATTGATGCCGACCGTCTTCATCAACACGATGTCGCGGGCAAAGCTGTTTTTCAGCTCATCGTTTTCCATGGCGTTTCCGCCGTACTTGATGACGATGGTTTTGCCGGTGAAGCGCTGAATATAGGGCAGGGCTTCGGTAAGAACGCGTGAAACCTGGGCGGCGGCGTCGCGACTCAACATGGTGGTCTGGTGTCTCCTGTGGTAATTCAGAACGTAGGTTGCAGGTCAGGGGCAATACTTAACAGCTGGGAGCGGAACAGGTCCTGCACGCGGATCAGTTCGTCTTCGCTGTCGGCCTCGAAGCGCAGTACCAGCACCGGGGTGGTGTTGGAGGCGCGAATCAGGCCCCAGCTGTTGGCGAAGTCTACACGGATGCCGTCGATGCTGGTGACCTCGCCGTCGCCCCAGTCACCCTTTGCTGTCAGCGCCTCGATGATCTGGAACTTGCGTTCCTCGCCGACCGTAAGGTTGATTTCCGGGGTGCTGATGCTGGCCGGATAGCGGGCCATCACCTGATCGGCGCTGTCGGGCTGCAGCGACAGCAGCTCCAGCAGGCGGCAGGCGCTGTAGAGGCCATCGTCAAAGCCGAACCAGCGTTCCTTGAAGAACAGGTGGCCGCTCATCTCGCCGCCGAGCAGGGCGCCGGTCTCTTTCATCTTGGCCTTGACCAGTGAGTGTCCGGATTTCCACATGATCGGGCGGCCGCCGGCGCGGCTGATGACCTGCGGCAGCTGGCGTGAGCATTTGACGTCAAAGACGATATCGGCGCCGGGGTTGCGGGTGACGATGTCCTCGGCAAACAGCATCATCAGTCGATCCGGGTAGATCATTTCGCCGCTGTTGGTGACAAAGCCGAGGCGGTCGGCATCGCCGTCAAAGGCAACGCCGAGATCGGCGCCTTCGCGCTGTACGGTCTCGATCAGCGCGGTCAGGTTCTCCGGCTTGCCCGGATCCGGGTGGTGGTTGGGGAACAGGCCGTCGACGTCGCAGTACAGAGGAATCACCTCGCAGCCGATCCCTTCGAGCAAGCGCTCGGCAATCACGCCGCCGACGCCGTTGCCGCAGTCGACCACCACCTTGAGCGGTCGTGCGATCAGGACGTCTTCAACGATGTGGTTCAGGTAGTGATCGAGTATCTCGAGGCTGCTGCGGCTGCCGCTGCCGCTCAGCAGTTGATTCTGCTGCAGGCGACGGTGCAGCGCGGTGATCTGCTCACCGGACAGGGTCTGCCCGGCGATGACGATCTTCAGACCGTTGTAGGCCGGCGGGTTGTGGCTGCCGGTGATCATCACGCCGGAGCTGGCGTCGGTGGTGTTGGTCGCGAAGTAGACAACCGGCGTCGGCACCATGCCAAGGTCGGCGACCTGACAGCCGCTGTCGACCAGGCCCTGAATCAGCCGCTCGCTCAGCGCCGGGCCGGACAGGCGACCGTCGCGGCCAACCACAACCCGCGGCTCGCCGGCGTCGAGCGAGGCGCTGCCGATGGCGCGGCCCAGCCAGTAGACACCTTCTTCGGTCAGGCTTTTGCCCACAACACCGCGAATGTCGTAGGCGCGAAAGATTTCAGCCGGCAGCTCGGGGATGCTGACGTGTTGGGTGCCGCTATCGGCGTCGGGTATCTGCATATTGAAGGGGTCGTCTTCCAGGATGTCGATATCAAGCACGTCGCCGTCCGGCAGTGGCGACGTGGCTGGCTTCGCCGGCGGGCTGTCCGGTTTGCCTTCGGGTGTGCTGTTGCCGCTTTCGGGCGCGCGCTTGAGCAACTGCTGAATGTTGCTCGGCAGTGGCTCCAGCGGGCCGAGCTTAATGCTGTGTGCCTTGTGGCCAAGGGTCAGCTGGGTCAGGGTGCTGGCGTCGGCGCGCAGGGCGCTGCTCCAGCTGCGTTGCAGCAACAGCAGCCCCAGCAGGCTGCCTAACAGCGCAACCAGACCGGCTGTGGTCAGCATCAGCCGATTTGGCGTGCTGGCCGAGACGGCCGGTCCCGGGCGGAATTCCAGGCGCCAGGCGGGGTTGTCGGTTTCCAGGGTAAGCGCGTTGCCGCTACCCTCGCCGCGTTGCAGCAGAACCTGTTCCGGGGCGTTGGGGAACTGTTGTACAAGGTGAACCTGACCCGTTTCAGGAGGCAGCTCCGGCAGGGTTGCGGTGATTCGGGACAGCTTCATCACCGTGGTCAGGGTGCCGCCGATCGGAGCATTGTCGGAGGCGCGCAGCGGCTTGACGCCGTAGATCAGCCACTGGTCGCCGACCTTGTGCGCTTCTACTGGCACGCTCAGCCCCCGCTCGGCACGGCGAATCATGTCCAGCGCAGCAAAATTCAACGGCGCCTCGTTGTCCTCGATGCGTTCTGCATGGCCGTTGGCGTTAGTGTAGATCGCCAGCGTGTCCGCACCGTGATAGCGCAGCAGGCGCTCCAGCGGGTTGCTCAGCGACACCTGCAGTTGCGGATTGGCGGCCAGGCGGGTGAGGTCCCGGTCGAGCTGGGCCATGCTCTGGTTGAGCGCGCTTACCTGCTGCTGGGCATAGCCGGATACCAGTTCGTCTGTACGCTGCGTGGCATAGTCGGATACCGCCAGCCAGAGTACCGCTGCCGCCGCTGCGATTCCGGTTAGGCTCAGTGCAATCGGCAGTCCGACGCTGGGCAAGCCCGGTTTGCTGCTGGTTTTTCGGGTCAGTTTCATTGTTGTTTCTGAGCCTCCCTGCACCGACACGCCGATTGCGCGATCAGTGGCTTCCTGTGTGACCGAATCCGCCAGCACCGCGCTGGCTATCATCAAAACTGTCAACAATCTGCAGTTGTGCCTGCAATACCGGGACCAGCACCAGCTGTGCGATGCGCTCGCCGGGGTTGATGGTAAAGGCACTGCTGCTGCGGTTCCAGCAGGACACCATCAGCTGGCCCTGGTAGTCGGAGTCGATCAGGCCCACCAGGTTGCCCAGCACTATTCCGTGCTTGTGGCCCATACCTGAGCGGGGCAGGATCATTGCCGCCAGCCCCGGGTCGGCGATATGAATGGCCAGCCCGGTGGGTAGCAGCTCGGTCTGGCCCGGCGCAAGGGTTAATGGAGCATCCAGCATGGCACGCAGGTCCAGTCCGGCGGAACCGTCGGTGGCGTAGGCCGGCAGCGGCCACTCGGTGCCGAGGCGGGGGTCCAGTACTTTGGCTTGCAGCGCGTGCATCAGGGCTCCTCAGTGGCGGTCCAGACGGGTGGCCAGACGGCTGATCAGGTCACGGGCCAGTTTCTGTTTGCTGGCCTGCGGCAGGTGGGTGCTGGTCAAATCCCGATCAATCAGGGTGACAGCGTTGTCATCACTATTAAAACCGATCCCGCTCTGGCTGACATCATTGGCGATGATCAGGTCGAGATTCTTGCGCTGCAGCTTGTCGCGGGCGTAACCGAGTAGATCCTGTGTTTCTGCAGCAAAGCCGACGCAAAAGCCCGGGCGCTCGCTGTGGCTGGCCAGGGTGGCGAGAATGTCGGGGTTGCGCACCAGCGTCAGGGTCATGCCGTCGTCGCTGCCCGGTGTTTTCTTCAGTTTCTGGTCGGCGCAGGCATCGGGCCGATAGTCGGCAACGGCTGCCGAGGCAATGAACAGATCCGCCGGCAGGGCGGCCAGGCACGCATCAAGCATCTGTTGTGCACTGACGACGTCGACTCGCTGAACCCGTGCCGGTGTCGGCAGATTGACCGGGCCAGCCACCAGGGTGACCCGTGCGCCCGCTTCGGCGGCTGCTTCGGCAAGGGCGAAGCCCATCTTGCCGGAGCTGTGATTGGAGATATAGCGCACGGGATCGATCGCTTCCCGGGTCGGGCCGGCGTTGATCAGGACGTGGCGGCCGGCAAGCAGGCCGCGCTCGAAACATTCGGCGGCCCGCGCCGCGATGTCGGTCGGTTCCAGCATGCGACCGGGGCCAACGTCGCCGCAGGCCTGACCACCGTCACCGGGACCAAACACCTTTACGTCGCGCTCCAGCAGCAGCGCCAGGTTGTGCTGGGTTGCCGGGTCGCGCCACATTGCCTGATTCATCGCCGGGGCAATGGCAACAGGCGCATCGGTAGCCAGGACCAGTGTGGTCAGCAGATCGTCACCACGGCCCTGGGCCAGGCGGGCCATCATGTCGGCGGTTGCCGGAGCAATAAGCACCAGGTCGGCCCAGCGCGCCAGTTCAATGTGGCCCATCGCGGCCTCGGCGGCGGGGTCCAGCAGGTCGCCGTGTACGGGGTGCCCGGACAGCGCCTGCAGGGTCAGAGGGGTAATGAACTCGCGGGCCGCGTTGGTCATGACAACACGTACCTCGGCGCCGGCGTCGCGCAGGCGTCTGATCAGCTCTGCACTTTTATAGGCAGCTATGCCACCACTGACACCAAGCACCACCTGCTTGTTAAATAGCGACTGCATTGTGAACTTCCCCTCATGCTGCGGGCGGGGCTGTGCGGGCCCTGCGAAATGCCCGCTACGATAGCACAGCGGTGGATGCCGCGCGCCTGTGAGCGAAGGGTTCGCAGGTGTTCAGGGACGGTCCGAGAGTGCGGAGAGGGAGTATGGCGATAACCGATTGGCCCGTGGCTGAGCGGCCCCGGGAAAAACTGTTGGCGCAGGGTGCCGGGGCGTTATCGGACGCCGAGCTGCTGGCGATTTTTCTGCGTACCGGTCTGCCCGGCTGTAGCGCTGTGGACCTGGCTCGGCGGTTGCTGGCCGGCTTCGGCAGCCTGCGCGCGTTGCTGCAGGCGGATCTGTCTACGTTCTCGGCCCACGCCGGGCTCGGGCCGGCCAAGTATGCGCACTTGCAGGCGGTACTGGAAATGGGCCGACGGCACCTGTTCGAGGATCTGAAACGGGGCGATGCGCTGACGTCGCCGGGCACGGTAAGACAGTTTTTGCGCAGTCGTCTGGCAGCGTTGCCGCACGAGGTCTTTGCCTGTCTGTTCCTGGACAGCCAGCATCGGGTGATCGCGTTCGAGGAGCTGTTTCGCGGCACTATCGACAGTGCCAGTGTTTATCCGCGCGAGGTGCTCAAGCGGGCGCTGGCACTCAATGCTGCGGCGCTGATTCTGACCCACAACCATCCGTCGGGCGTGGCAGAGCCCAGTCCGGCGGACCTGCAGCTGACCCGGCGCCTGCGCGACAGTCTGGCGTTGCTGGATATCCGCGTACTCGACCATCTGGTTATCGGTGATGGCGAGCCGGTTTCCATGGCCGAGCGGGGGCTGTTGTAAGGCTGGTAATAATTGCGCGCAGAATGAAAAAGCGTTGCTTGCAGGCACGCATTTTGGTATAAAGCTCCGCTCTTCTCGGGGCTGCGCCTGTTTAGCGTGTTTCAGGCAGGTTAAATCCACTCGCCCCGGCTGGACAACAGATTCTTTTATGGCTTCCAACCAGTTCGGGTTGGGCAAGTGGTTGGAGAGGGTTAACCATGTCTCGAGTATGTCAGGTGACCGGTAAGGGTCCGGTTACTGGGAACAACGTTTCCCACGCTAACAACAAAACCAAGCGTCGTTTTCTGCCTAACCTGCAGTACCATCGTTTCTGGGTTGAGTCGGAAAAGCGTTTCGTCCGTCTGCGCACTACTGCCAAGGGCATGCGCATCATCGACAAGCGCGGTATTGACGCGGTTCTGGCCGAAATCCGCGCCCGCGGCGAAAAAGTCTAAGGAGCATCATCATGCGTGAATTGATTCGTTTGGTGTCCTCTGCCGGTACTGGTCACTTTTACACTACCGACAAGAACAAGCGCACCACTCCCGACAAGATCGAAATCAAGAAATTCGATCCGGTTGCACGTAAGCACGTGACCTACAAGGAAGCCAAGATCAAATAAGATCTTCGCTTGCTGTCAAAAAACCCGCCTTGAGCGGGTTTTTTGTTGTCTGTGATTCAGGGTCCGGCGAGCGAGGTGTCAACAGACCTCAAGCTCAGGGTTCGCCGCCGATAGCAAAATTCGGCAGGCTGTCGACCGGCTGTGCAAACTCGAAGGGGATGGACACCGTCTGCAGACCGACATTCTTCTGCACGACAAAGTGCAGGTGCGGGCCCGTGCTGTTGCCGGTGTTGCCCGATAGCGCCAGCAGCTGACCGGGGTGGACTCGCTGTCCCTCGCTGACCTGAACTGAGCCGCGCTTGAGGTGCAGGTACACGCCCATGGTGCCGTCATCGTGCAGCAGGCGCACAAAGTTGCCCGAGGGGTTGGTGCCGCGGCCGGTCTGGTTGTTTTCGATCTTCACCACCTGGCCGGCGCGGGCCGCCACGATGGGGGTGCCAACCGGCATGGCAATGTCGAAGGCATAGCGACCCTTGGGGCCGGTATGGCTATAGCGGCCGCCCGGGCCCTGGGTCATGCGAAACGGGCCGCCACGCCAGGGCAGCGGGTAGTGCGTGAGCGTCTGCTGCGCGCGCGGGTCGCCGAGGGCATGTTCCAGCCGGTAGTCATAGTGCGGCTCACCGTTACCGGTGGGTTGCAGGGTCACGAGGCGGATCTGCTGGCGTGGTGGTAACACCCAGTTGATCGGGGCGGCGGGCACGCCAGTCACGTTGCGCGCGTTGCTGATGCTCAGGCGAACTTCGACCGGGGCGAACAGGTCATTGTGAACAATCAGGGTTTCACCGCCGGCGTGGCGCTGCTTGGTGACGTAGACCTCTCGATCGACGTTCTCGACCATGGCGTCACGGAAGACGATGACCTCGGCACCTTCGACTTTCCGGTCGGTATAGGTCGTGACACCGTTGGCGTCGGTGTATTTGTAGATATTGCCGGCCAGCAGCAGAGGGCTGGCCAGCAGCAGGGTCAATGGCAGTAAGGCTCGCATCCGCTGCTACCTGTCTTGTTCGTGCTGGCAGAGGCTGAGTCTAGCGCCTTGTGCGGATCATGGCGAGCCGCACAAGGACGGCTCTATTCAGGCCATATTCGGTCGCAGCGAGTAGCTGCGCAGGTGCCAGGCAAAATCCTGCAGTGCCTTGATGCCACTTTCCTCTGCCTGATGACACCAGTCTTTCAGTGCCTGCAGCATTTCGTGGCTGTTGGCGCTGGTACGTCCCCAGATCTGCTGCAGTGCAAGGCGCTTCTCGTAGATCACCTTGAGCGCCTGGCTGTGATCCAGCATGGCCTGGATGCGGGCCTGATGCCTGTCGTCCAGCAGGCTGGTTTCGCGACTGAGCAGACGCTTGGCGCGGCGGAACAGATGGTGCATCGAGTCGTCGAGACGGGCTATCTCGCTGCGCACCAGCGGCTTGATCACATGCTTGCGGTACTGCGCCATGATCTGGAAGCGGTTGTTGAGAATCGCCATGGCGGTGTCCATATCCAGCGTCTGCTTGCCGCGAATCTTGTGGGCGATCGGCGCGGTACGACGCACCTCGGCCAGACCCAGCAGGCTGAACAGGCGAATCCACATCCAGCCCATGTCAAACTCCCACTTCTTGACCGACAGCTTGGCGGAGTTGGGATAGGTATGGTGGTTGTTGTGCAGTTCCTCGCCGCCAATCAGAATGCCCCACGGCAGCAGATTGGTGGCCGCGTCGCGGCATTCGAAGTTGCGATAGCCGACGGCATGGCCCAGGCCGTTGATCACGCCCGCGGCCAGCACCGGAATCCAGAGCATCTGCACTGCCCAGACGGTAATGCCGAGCGCGCCGAACAGGGCGATGTCGATCAGCGCCATCAGGGTGACGCCTGCCAGCGGGAAGCGCTGGTAGAGATTGCGTTCGATCCAGTCATCCGGGCAGTTCTTGCCGTAGATGCGCAGGGTCTCTTCGTTTTTTGCCTCTTCCATGTACAGCTCGGCGCCCTTGCGCAGCACGGTCAAAAGCCCCTTGTGTACCGGGCTGTGCGGGTCGTCGGGTGTTTCGCACTTGGCGTGGTGCTTGCGGTGAATGGCGGTCCATTCGCGGGTGTTCATGCTGGTTGTCAGCCACAACCAGAAACGGAAAAAATGCTTGAGCGCCGGGTGCAGTTCCAGCGAGCGGTGCGCGGAATAGCGATGCAGGTAGACTGTGACGCTGACGATGGTGATGTGGGTCAGGACCAGAGTGGCCGCCAGCAGTTGCCAAGCTGACCAGTTGAGAATGCCGTTGTACCACATAAATCTGCTTTACCTCGTTAGAATACGCGGGCAAAAGCCCGTTTCCCGGTGATTATGGACCAACCGATGTGTGATGAACATGACCGCGGGTCGCTCCGCACCACCTGCTATAGTTTCCGAATGTTGATGAACTGCTCCGGAAAACCGGTATGAGATCCAGCGCTGGCGCCCTGACGGTGGCCCTGTCCTATGTCGTCATGGCCACGGCCTGGATTCTGTTCAGCGACAGCCTTCTTCAGTTGGTTGATCCCGCGCTGCAGACGCGGTTGCAGAGCATCAAGGGTACGGCCTTTGTGCTGGTGACCGGTATTGGGCTGTATTTTCTCGTGCGTTACCACCTGCGTCGTCGGCGCCAGCATGAAGAGGCGCTCAGACGCAGTCAGGAGCGCTTCAATCTTGCCCTGATAGGGGGCAACGATGGTCTCTGGGACTGGGATATCGCCAGTGGCGAAATGTATGTCTCGTTGCGCGGTCGGGAAATTCTCGGACTTGCCCAGCAGGGCGCCTTGCTCCCGGACTGGCTGGAGTTGCTGTATCCCGAGGACCGCGACCTGGCCCGCCGGGAGCTGGTGCGTCATCTGCGAGGGGACTCCGAGCGCCTGGATGTCAGCTATCGGATTAGCCGGCAGGATGGTAACCGCTGGATTCAGGTCGGCGGCAAGGCAGTGCGCGACGAAAGCGGTCGCGCCGTGCGGCTGGTGGGCATGCTGCGTGATGTTACCGAGCAGGTTGACCGTGAGCAGCGCCTGCGCCAGGCCGGTGTGATGTTCGACTGCACCAGTGAGGGGATGCTGATCTGTGACGTCGACCAGACCATCCTGGATGTCAACAATGCTTTCTGCAAGATCACCGGCTACGAACCCTCCGAGGTGATTGGCCGGCAGCCGCGCATGCTTGCCTCCGGCCGGCATGATCGCACCTTTTATCGTCAGCTCTGGCAGCAATTGCATGCCACCGGGCGCTGGTCCGGGGAAGTCTGGAATCGGCGCAAGAACGGCGAAATCTATCCGCAATGGCAGAACATCATCAGCGTGAAGGACCACCGTGGCGAGTTGAGTCATTATGTGGCGGTGTTCGCGGATATGAGCGTGATCAAGCGCAATCAGCAGGAAATCGATTATTTGGCGCACCACGATCCGCTGACCAAGCTGCCCAACCGGCTGTTGCTGAACGAACGTCTGAGCACCGCCATTGCCCGCTCGAGGCGAACGAAAGGAGAGCTGGGTCTGCTGTTTATTGATCTGGATCGCTTCAAGGGTGTCAACGATAGCCTCGGTCACAGCGCTGGTGACCAACTACTGCAGCTGGTCGCCCAGCGGGTGCTGCAGGTATGCGAGGAGAGCGACACGCTGGCCCGGCTCAGCAGCGACGAGTTTGCCCTGCTGCTTGAGCGCGATGTCTCGGCAAGCCAGATGGGCAAGCTGGCCGAGCGCATCCTGCGCCTGCTGCAGAAGCCGTTCGAGTTGTCGGGCCAGCTGCTACACATGAGCGCCAGTATCGGTCTGGCGCTGTTTCCGCAGGATGGTCGGGATGGAGCAGAGCTGCTGAAAAATGCCGACTCTGCCATGTCGCTGGCCAAGCAGCGGGGGCGCAACGGTTATGCCTTCTACACCCAGGAGCTGACCGAATTGGCGCGTCGCCGCCTGAGTCTGGAAACCGACCTGCACGAAGCGATCAGATACAACCAACTGCGTGTGTATTACCAGCTGCAGAAGGACCTGCGCAGTGACTGCTTTGTCAGCCTCGAAGCGCTGGTACGCTGGCAACATCCAACCCAGGGGCTGGTAGCTCCCAACGAGTTTCTGCCGGTCGCGCGCAACGCCGGTCTGATGAGCGATATTGATGAGTACGTGCTCAATGAGGCCTGCCGACAGTTGCGGTGCTGGATTGATGCGGGCTATCCGTTGAAGGCCGTTGCGGTCAACATGTCCGGCTACTGGATGGAGCGCGGTGATGTGTTTGGTAGTGTGTCGACGGTGCTCAGACGCTATGGACTGCCTGCCGAGTGTCTTGAGCTGGAGGTAACCGAAGACGAGGTCATGCACTTTAACGCAGCGGGCGTTCAGCTGCTGGATCGGCTGTCGGAGTTGGGTGTCGGCCTGGCAATCGATGATTTTGGCACCGGCTACTCGTCGTTGCTGCGGCTCAAGCGCATGCCGGTCAACAAGTTGAAAATTGACCGCGGCTTTGTCTCCGACCTGCCGGGCAGTGACAGTGACAGCGCGATGGCGCGTGCCATCATCGCGCTCGGCAAGAGCCTGCAGCTGAAAGTGATTGCCGAGGGTGTGGAAACCGGGGAGCAGGAAGCCCTGTTGAGCGGTCTCGGCTGCGATATGGGGCAGGGTTACCTGTTCAACCGTCCGTTACCGGCCGACGAAATCGAGAAGCTGTTGGGAGAGCCTGGCCATGACTGAATTTCAGCCGCTGCGCATGGACCGTCGACTGCCCTGTCGGGTCGGCCCGCAGGATCAGCACTGGCAGGCGGCGCCGCAAGCGCCGATCAGGCGCTGGCAGCTGGAGCGTGAGGCGCCGGAGAGCGGACAGGTAACCAGTCTGGTGGAATATCTGCCGGGTGCACGTTTCCCGGTTCATCGGCATCCGGCCGGAGAAGAGATTCTGGTGCTGGAGGGCGTGTTCAGCGATCAGTCGGGTGATTATCCTGCCGGCAGCTATCTGCGTAGCCCGGCGGGGTCAGAGCATGCGCCGTTTTCGCAGCCGGGCTGCCTGATTTTCGTCAAGCTCAATCAGTTCGCCGAGGACGATCAGGCAACCGTGCGTCTGACCGCTGACAGCGCGAACTCGGTGACCTTTTGTGCTGGTGTCAGCGGCAGCTTGCTGCACCAGCACGGCTGCGAGCGTACCTGGCTGCTGGATTGCCGGGCCGGGGCGGAGCTGCGCTGGCAGGGTGACCCGGCGGGTGAGCTGCTGGTGGTCAGCGGCGGTCTCGCCGAGGCGGGGCAGACTCACCGCGCGTTCAGCTGGTTGCGAGATACCCGCCTGGGCGAGCTGGGGCTTCGCGCCGCCGAACCGAGCCGGCTGTTGCTCAAGTTCGGCGCGTTGCGCGGGTTACAGGAAGACCCAGAGCAGTAGCACGCCCAGCACAATGCGGTAGATCACAAAGGGCTGCATGCCGATCCGCTTGATGAACGCCAGGAAGTAGTGGATGCACAGGTAGGCGCTGATACCGGACAGCAGCACACCGGCCGCCATGTGCAGCCAGTCGACGGCCACCTTGCTTTCGATCAGCTCGATGGTTTCCAGCCCGCAGGCCAGTACGATCACCGGAATCGACAGCAGGAACGAGAAGCGCGCCGAGGCTTCGCGGCTCAGGCCCAGCATCAGCGCGGCGGTCATGGTGATGCCGGAGCGCGAGGTGCCGGGAAACAGCGCCAGCGCCTGCGCGCAGCCGATGAACAGCACATCCTTCCAGGTCATCTGGTGCTCGCTGCGGCTGCCGCGGTGGCGCCAGTCGGCCCAGCCCAGCAGCAGGCCGAAGGCAATCAGGCCGATCGACAGATAGATGGGCGAGCGCAGCACGGTCTCGATCGTGTCTTTGAGCAGCAGCCCGGCCAGCCCTACGGGAATGGTACCGAGGATCACCGCCCAGGCCAGTCTTGCGTCGTCATCCAGCTGGCGGGTGGTCAGTGAGCGGCCCCAGCTGACAGTCATGCCGAGGATGTCGCGGCGGAAGTAGATCAGCACGGCGGACAGGCTGCCCAGATGCAGGGCAACGTCAAAGGCCAGCCCCTGATCGGGCCAGTCGGTCAGCACCGGCACCAGAATCAGGTGGGCCGAGCTTGATACCGGCAGAAATTCGGTGATGCCCTGAACTATTGCCAGAATGAAAACCTGCAGCCACTCCATCGTCAGCCTGTGCTCCGCTAGTTGAAAAGGCGCAAGTAAAGCACGCCGGACGGTGCTGGCGCGACCCTCGTTGCGATTATGCGCTGCCAACACCGGTACTGATTCGTGTGGCAGACAATGGTTCACCGCGCGGTTGTCATGTCATTGTCGGATGACGCACTACAACAAGGAGAATCACATGCGTTGGCAACATCGACCCGAGGGCTCCAACTGGGGCGATTTTGGTCCGGACGACGAGCTTGGCCGTCTCAATCTGCTGACCCCCGAGAAGGTGCTGCAGGGCGTTGCAGAAGTTCGCGAGGGGCGCAGCTTCTGCCTCAGCCTGCCGCTGGACTATCCCGGCGGTAATGCCCTCAACCGCCTGCGGCACCCGCCCAGACGCTTTACCGCCGGGCGTGCCGACAAGCTCAACTACAACTTCGAGCTGCAGCGCCTGAATCCGAGTTTTACCGACGTGGTCAGCGACGATGCGGTATTGCTGTTTACTCAGTATTCAACCCAGTGGGATGCGCTCTCGCACGTGGGCGGTTTGTTCGACGCCGACGGTGACGGGGTGGCCGAGCCGCTTTACTACAACGGCTGGAAGGCGGGCGAGCATATTTGCGGGCCTTCCGGTCACGAGGACGGGCTGGAGGGCGTAAACGCCACCCGGCTGGGCATCGAGAAGATGGCCGAGACGGCGGTGAGTGGTCGCGCTGTGCTGATTGACCTGGAGCGGCACTGCGGTCGGGAGCGGGTGCTGGTCGACTATGCGCGGCTGCAGCAAATCATGCAGGCAGACGGCGTGGTGGTGGAGCCGGGGGACATGGTTTGTCTGTATACCGGGTTCGCCGACGTGATTCTGGAGATGGACCGCCAGCCCGACGCGGCGCGGCTGGCATCCAGCTGCGCGGTGCTGGATGGCCGCGATCCGGCGCTGCTGCAGTGGATTACCGATAGCGGCCTGAGCGTGTTGATTGCCGACAACTACGCGGTTGAGGCCTATCCGGCGAGAGAGGGGCAGGGCTGTTGTGCTGCCTTGCCGCTGCATGAGCATTGCCTGTTCAAGCTGGGGGTGCATTTGGGCGAACTCTGGTACCTGACCGAGCTGGCGCAACATCTGCGAACCGGTGGCCGCAACCGGTTCATGTTGACGGCGCCGCCGTTGCGCTTGCCGGGCGCGGTGGGATCGCCGGTTTCGCCGGTTGCACTGGTCTAGTGCTCGTAACACGCGGAGCCGGCCGGACAATCTCGCGAAAACCCGACCATTCGGACAGGTAGTGCTCGATATTGGTGCGCGCGCGCAATTAAGGGGCGAATGCTGCTTTGTCGTGGTGCGCATCTGATGGCGGTGCAGTCATCGTGCTCATACGCGAGCTGCATGATGACGCGGTGCCATGCTTTATGGTGTGAATATTGCTTCGGGCCTGGTTCGACTGAAGCTGGAGATTGCCACCATGAGCCTGAAAAGCGACCAAATGAACCTGTCAGTGTCGGAGCGGCGGTGGCTCCCGTGGTTCGGGCCAGCCGGTAAACTCGCCATGGGCTGGGCCTGCCGGGTCAACCGCAACCGTTACGGCCAGCTTGAGTCCATTTTCGACAGTCTTGCCGCAACAAGGGTGCGGTTGTTGCAGCAATGGTGCGAGAACCAGTGGGCCGGGCTGCAGGGCATTGGTCAGCAGCTGAGCGACGGCGGTGCCGAGGCGAGCGAGGCACAGTTGCGTAAACTGCGCAGCAAGCTGCCGGATGCCTCAGAGCTGCTGCTGCTCGGCGCCGACGGTACCGTGTTGGCCAGCAGCGCCGGTCAGCTCAGCGACTTGCAGCTTGATGCCCAGGCGGTGCGGGCGGGGCTGCAGCATCGTTTTTTGCACGGGCCGTATGTCGATCAGCGAACCCTCAAGGTGGGGCCCTCCACTTCCAGCTTCCACGATGCCGTCACCCTGATGTTCTATTTGCCATTGCACGGTCCGAACGGCGAGGCGCTTGGTTGCCTCTGTGCACGGGTACCCAACGATGTGCTGGGTGATCTGATCCAGCGTGAGGCCGGACATATCTATCAGGAGTCGGGTGACAACTACATCTTCATGGTCGAGTCACGCTTCAGTCCCTCGATTGAGCCGGGCCGTGCGTTGTCTCGCTCGCGCTTTGAAGACAACACCTTCAGCCACGGCGACAACCTCAAAAATGGTATCCGGACGGCGTGGGGCACGGTCAGCGTGCGCGAGCATACCGAGTTCGAGGTGCGCTTTACCGATCCGGCCACCGGCGAGCTGCACCCGGGTGTGCGCGAAACCATTCGCAAGGGCGAGAACACCTACGTCAAATACCCCGGTTACTCCGACTATCGTCACATTCCGGTAATCGGCAAGGGTGTGACCTTCAGTCTGCCAGGCTCGCCCGACCGCTGGGGCATGATGTGCGAAGCAGACCTGGAAGAGGTCTACCGGTACCGTTCGCTCAGCTACAATCTGATGAAGGATTTCTGGGTTCTTGCCGCACTGGTCTTTGTTGCCCAGCTGGGTTTCGATCTGATCGGTCTGGATGGCTGGCCAGCGCTGGCCGCTCACGTTGGCGTGCTGGGCCTGGCGGGCCTGTGGTTTTGGCACAGTGCCACGAACAAGCTGGCGCGTCGGCTGGGCCGCATGACTGAAATCATCCGCAATATTGCCGAAGGCGAAGGCAATCTCAGTCAGCGCATGGACACCAGCCGCCTGGTGCCGGATGAAACCGGTGAGCTGGGGCGCTGGATCAACAGCTTTATCGATAACCTCGATACCATCGTCGGACGGGTCAAGCAGGCCAGTCGCCACGCCTTGCAGAACAGCGAGCAGATGCTGGGGCGCAATCAGCAGGCCAGCGATACCGCAGAGGAAGTGACCAGCAATATCCAGCAGATGCTGGGCATGATCGAGGCGCAACTGCAGACGGTCAACGCGGCGTCGGAAACTGCGGCGCAGATGAAGGCCAATATGGCCAGCGTGGTTGAAGCGGCCCGGGCGCGGCTGGACACCGTCACCAGCGGCACCCGCAAGATTCGCGACATCGTCGAAAGCTCGGCGGCCAGCGTGCAGGTGCTGGACAGCCGCACCGGCGAGATCGTCGGCATGGTTTCACTGATTACCGACATTACCAGCCAGACCAATCTGCTGGCGCTCAACGCCGCTATTGAGGCCGCCCGTGCGGGCGAGCATGGGCGTGGTTTTGCGGTGGTGGCGGACGAGGTCAGGGCGCTGGCAGCTCGAACCGCCAAGGCCGCCGACGAGATCAGCCAGGGGATTACCAGCATCCGCGATGCAACCCGGGAAACCGTGGTGGTGATGGAGCGCGGTGTTGCTGATGTAGACCTGCAGCTGCAACAGGCGGCCAGCGCGTCGGATGACAACGACTTGCTGTACCAGACCGTCGAGGAGCTGTTCGAGGTGATCTCGGTGATGGACACCAACAGCAAGGAACACGGTCGTCAGGCCGGCCACGTGGCTGAGGCGACGCGCTCAATGAGTCAGGTCATTACCGCACTGCGCGCCAGCTCGGGGCAGGTGAAGGAAACAGCGTCACGTTTGCATCAGCTGTCGGATACCTTTCAGGTCAGCGCCGACCGGTAGGCCAGCGATGCTGGCCTGGCGGTCAGCTGCAAGCTGCAAGCCGCAAGCTACAAGCAAAGGCAAACCCCAGGCACGTGCTGGTCTGGGTGTTTATTGCAGCTTGTAGCTTGAGGCTGGTTCTAAAACTAAAAAACCCCGGCTCTCACGAGACCGGGGTTTTTCTTGCAGCTTGCCGCTTAAAGCTTGCGGCTGCTGTAACCGCGCTTCGCGCCGGTTACAGCTTACCTTCCAGCTCCGGTACCGCCTCGAACAGGTCTGCAACCAGGCCGTAATCGGCCACCTGGAAGATCGGCGCTTCTTCGTCCTTGTTGATCGCAACGATCACCTTGGAGTCTTTCATACCGGCCAGGTGCTGGATGGCACCGGAGATGCCGACCGCAACGTACAGCTGCGGCGCAACGATCTTACCGGTCTGACCCACCTGCATGTCGTTCGGTACGAAGCCTGCGTCAACCGCGGCGCGCGAGGCACCCACAGCAGCGCCCAGCTTGTCGGCGACCTTGTACAGCATCTCGAAGTTGTCGCCGTTCTGCATGCCGCGACCACCGGAGATGACGATCTTGGCACCAGCCAGTTCCGGACGGTCGGACTTGGCCAGCTCTTCACCA
>NZ_JBSXON010000076.1:0-2197 GCF_056859475.1 Halopseudomonas sp. L-58 | reverse complement strand
CTTGGCGACAGTGAACAAGGATTCCTGAGTGATATCGGCGCCACGCATGGAAATCGGGGTTCCCGGCAGATTGGAGCCGATATCGTAAACCTTACACGGCAAAGTCAGACAGACCGTAGGCGAATTTCAACAGGCTGTTAGGCGTAAGCATCAAAAACCAGCCTTCTGGCTGGTTTTTGCTATTCGGGCACTTGAGTAGCTGTGTGCGGGGCGACGTCGGGCTACAGCCGCCGATTGAGACAGATAAACTCCTCTTGGGTTTATCTGGAAAAATTCCCTCTGGCTGCCACGCTATCCCTCTCCAATTTGAAGGACGGGGTTCCCCGCGCTCAAAATTGATGAGTGGATCCTCTGCGCCGACAGCTACGCTGTTCTGACTTCGTTTATCAGATCAAGCACCTTGAACAGTTTTTCCAGCGTTAGTGGTGGCTTGGTTATGCCATTCCTATAACGTGAGAACGCATTGCGATTGCGGTACCTAGCTATCAGACCCGGCCGAGACTACGGCCAGCTGGAGCGATTGGCGCTGCCCGCACTGCATGTACAGCTTTTGCCACGGCTGAGGAGATGCTCTCGATCTAATTGACGAGTGCATGGCTTATCGTGACTCTCAAGCGGATGGCCCCATTGAAAGCTCTGTTTAGGTGAAGATGGAAGCTGTTTCGGCGGTGGAAATCTCAGGGGCACTGATTGGCCTGCTGGTCGGAGTTTGAGTAGAAGGTATGGAGGATACGGCTTAGCGTCAGCGGGCCTGCAAATCCTCCTTACCTTGGAATGGTCAGATCGTTTTGATAAGTGTTGGCGATTGTGGAGAGATTAGCGTTCTAGAGAGTCGGGGAGGTGGTCCGCATGCAATTCGGGTTCGGCTCGGAAAGGATAATCCGCATTTGGTCTATTCCAAGCGATATGACGGTGGCCTCTATGGTAGGGAGTCAGGTTTCTGCTATTCCCTATCAGGCGTGCCAGTCTACTTAACCTCGGACGACCTGCCGCGAGCCTACATATGAAACTACGAGGCAATAGGCGCGAGGTAAATCCTTTGCAGAATGTCAGATATCTGGAGCTTGATGGCGCTTGGCGCGAGGTTGAGCCGTTCCCTGCGTACTCCGTGGTGAAGCGCGCTAAAAACATGGTCTGCGTTGAGTGTGATGAGTTGTCGGTGGCCTCCGGTCGTGAGTGCGTCGACTTAGCTCTCAGAGTTTTGGCGTCAGAGCCGTTTTACCTGCGCAAAGACAGCATCCCGTGGCTAATGACCCACGTTGCCCACATCGGAGAGCTATTAGATGCGAAGAAGATTGGGCCAGAGTGTCTCATCGAAGAGAGCGTCTACCCGCTGTTTTGGGCGTATGAAAACGAGTACCAGCGCTTTCTTTATGTGACGCGCTTTGTTGGCGCCATTTCGTTCATTGTGGAAGCCTGTCTTACCGGTGCGCACTGGAAAGAGGCTGACAGCTGTTTCTACAGTGTTGATCAACTGGTGAGTGAGACAGCCTACAACAAGAGTTCAGTTCAGTTTCTGGCTGGTCTGTATCAACATTTTCATGCCAAGGCGACGAAGGCCAACTTGACGTCAAGGATCATCGCGGGAGTGTCTGTGGTTTTCCGGATTCCGCCAGGTGAGCGGGCAGTCGTATCGCTGATGGAGGGGGACTTGATACTGCCTGAAGGTCGCCAACTCATCGGTCTCGTCGAGCGATACCACCTGTCATCACAGATGTACCCCGCAATACCGCAAGGCCGCGGCGAGATGGTTGCCGACACTGAGCTTGGTGCGTCTCCGTTCCATATTCGGCATCCAGTAACGATGGACTATCACACTCCTGCGTCGATGCCTTGGGCTTACTCCAGCACACTGGCAACGCTGCACATCCCGCACGAGTGGATTTTCAGCGGGGGTTACCCTGACGACGGCGATAGATCGGAGCGATTCTGACAGGGTCTGCAGAGAGGCTTTGTCGGACCTTGAAGTTGGCGGCAGGTAGCTACTCGGCGCCGGTATCGTTGGTAGCGAACGCATCTGGCAGAGGGGCTCTCCGAACAGTAACGGGCTATTTGCCTAGGGAAGGTCTGAATAACTCCCCGAAATCGGCGATAATACGCCCATCACAAAACCTGTAGGATTCGTTGCTGCCATGGATCAGATCACCTTCTCCGAAGCAGAGTACCAAACCAAGAAGCGCAAAACTCGCCGTGAGAT